>NZ_JAPVLS010000145.1:0-2282 GCF_027158125.1 Streptomyces sp. H39-C1 | reverse complement strand
GCCCGCTCCGTTGCGGCCCCTCAGCGCGACGGTCTCGCCCGGCCGGACGGTCAGCGACACCTGGCGCAGCGCCTCGGTCCTGCCCCGGCGGACGGAGAGCCGGTCGAGCACCGCCACCGGTGCGGCCGCGGCCGGCAGCACGGGCGCGGCCGGGGGAGTACGGTCCGCCAGCCGCTCACGCAGCGGTCCGGCCTTCCGGCGCGCGTCGCGTACCGACAGCGGCAGCGGCGACCAGCCCGCGAGGCGGCCCAGCGCCACCACCGGCGGGTGGACGGGGGAGAGCGCCATGATGTCGGCGGGCGCGCCCTGCAGCGGGGCGGCGCCGGGGGCGGGCAGCAGGATCACCTGGTCCGCGTACTGCACGACGCGCTCCAGCCGGTGCTCCGCCATCAGCACCGTCGTCCCCAGGTCATGGACCAGCCGCTGCAGCACGGCCAGCACCTCCTCGGCCGCGCCGGGGTCCAGCGCGGACGTCGGCTCGTCCAGCACCAGCACCTTGGGGTGGACGGTGAGCACCGAGCCGATGGCGACGCGCTGCTGCTGGCCGCCGGAGAGCGTGGCGATCGGCCGGTCCCGCAGTTCGGCCAGGCCCAGCAGGTCGAGGGTCTCCTCGACGCGGCGGCGCATGGTGGCGGGCGCCAGGCCCAGCGACTCCATGCCGTAGGCGAGTTCGTCCTCGACGGTGTCGGTGACGAAGTGCGACAGCGGATCCTGGCCGACGGTGCCGACGACATCGGCGAGTTCGCGCGGCTTGTGCGTCCGGGTGTCACGGCCCGCCACCGTGACCCGGCCGGACAGGACCCCGCCGGTGAAGTGCGGCACCAGACCGGACACCGCGCCCAGCAGAGTCGACTTACCGACTCCGGACGGCCCGACGAGCAGGCACAGTTCGCCCTCGGGGACGGTGAGGTCCACTCCGGCGACGGCGGGCTCTGCGGCGTTGTCGTACCGGACGGACACCTGCTCGAAGCGGATCACGTGCGGTCCTCCTTCGAGTTCGGCTTCGGGATGACGCGCCGGGTCGGGATCACGCGCGGGGCCGGGACGACCTGCGGGGCGGGGGACACCGGGGTGGGCCGGGGCAGCGCCGGGGGCGGTGCGACGAACGCCGGCAGCAGCCCGATCAGGATCGAGAGCGCGGGCCACAGGGGCAGCGTGGGTGCGGTGAGCGGGATCGTCGGCGGGGCCAGCGCCAGCGGATCGTGCGAGGCCGCATAGATCATCAGCGCCGCCACCGCGATCCCGGAGCCCGAGACCAGCCAGGCCCGCGCGCCCCACCGGTCGGGCCGGTAGCGGCTGCGGATCGACCGCCGGCCGCCGAGCCGCAGCCCCGCCAGCGCCGAGACCAGCCCGAGCAGCAGCACGGGCACGCCGTACCCGGCGCCGGACGCGGACAGCAGCGCGTACGTCCCCGCGCACACGCCGAGCAGCCCGCCCAGCGTCAGCGCGGCCGTCGTCCGGCGTATCCCGGCCGGCACGTCGGCGGACCGGCCGTAGCCGCGCGCGTCCATCGCGGCGGCCAGCGCCACCGACCGTTCCAGCGCCCCTTCCAGAACCGGCAGTCCGACCTGCAGCAGCGCCCGCACCCCGCGGTCGTCGCGGCCCCGCAGCCGGCGGGCGGCGCGCAGCCGCTGCACATCGGTGACGAGGTTCGGAGCGAAGGTCATCGCCACGACGACCGCGACACCCGCCTCGTACAGCGCGCCCGGCAGCGACTTGAGCAGCCGGGCCGGGTTGGCGAGCGCGTTCGCCGCGCCCACGCAGACCAGCAGGGTGGCCAGCTTCATGCCGTCGTACAGCGCGAACAGCAGACCCTCCGCGGTCACCTTCCCGCCCAGCCTGACCCCCCGCGCCCAGTCGGGCAGCGGGACCTCGGGCAGCCGGAAGAGCACGTAGGTCCCCGGGATCGGCGAGCCGAGCAGGACCGCGAAGCCCAGCCGGATCGCCAGCACCACCAGGCCCAGCTTCAGGAACGCCCCGTAGGACTTCGCCCAGGGCGCGTCCGTGCGGCGGGCGGCGACCACATAGCCCGCGACCGCGACCAGCAGCAGGAGCAGCAGCGGATTGGTGGTCCTGGACGCCGCCGTCGCCAGCCCCAGCGCCCACAACCACCACGCCCCGGCGTGCAGCGCGGTCGACCGGGTGGCGACGGCGGCCCCGCGGCCGGCGGTGTTCCGGCGTAGCCCGGTGTTCATCCGCGCCGGCGGCGGGCCTGCCAGAGGGCCGCCCCGCCGAGGGCGAGGACGGCGGCGATGCCGGCGAACACACCGACCGAGGGACCC
>NZ_JAPVLS010000144.1:0-14093 GCF_027158125.1 Streptomyces sp. H39-C1 | reverse complement strand
GCCTCATCGGCCGACAATGCATCGCCGCCGCCCTCCGGAGAAACGCCCGCGACGCCACCCGACCGCTGCACATTCTGGACATTCCATGATCGCGAACCGGTCATACCGACTTCACGCCGAAGCCCTGGGGGTCGGTGAGGCGGAATGAGCTGACGCGGTGTTGCAGGATGTTCGGGAACGCCAGGCAGCGGCCCTCGGGGGTCGCTGCCGATCCCAGGATCTGGTTCAGAGCGCCTTCGTTCTCGAGGCCGTAGACCTCACGCATGCCGTTGTCATCGCTCTGTTGGTAGGACGGGTCATCGAGTGCCGTCCGGAAACTCAGCCGGCTTTCGGTGATGTTATCGCTGTCCCAGTAGTAGATGCCTGTTGAGACGATCCGCTCGTTCATCATTCCCTCGACATGCCAGCTACCTCCGGGATACTCAGTCTTGTCCGGGGTGAGTTGAATGGTGGCGAGCTTGACGATGACCTGCAGGCGGCGGCCGCACAGGTCGACTCGGGAGGATTCGTCGGGGAACTCGGGCGCGCTGAAGGCCGGGGCGTCGGGGATGGTTGGACGACGGGTTTCCCACCAGTCGTCATGGGTCTCCTCCCATACCCGGACGGCCTCCGCGAAGGCCTCCTTGTCGCTGTAGGAGGCCTTGTCGGGGTACTCCGGCTCCGGGTCGTACCATCCGTAGGGATCGGCCTCGATCCGCAAGGGCCGTGGGTGGCGGAGATCGGTCAGCACGTTCTCCAGCAGCGGGCGCATGCGCGCGAACATGTCCGGCAGGACGGAAGCCAGTTCGCGATGCGTCTCGGGGTGGACGTTGTTCACGTACGAGCAGAACGCGGCATCGCCGTCGTCAGAGATGTCGACGTCCGTGGGCAGCCACTGGAACTTCTCCGAGAACTCGTACTTCGAGTAGCGGTCCGTCGGGTTCTGCCAAGCCTGCTCGGGGGCCCCACTCACCTCTCTCGCCAGGCAGAACAGCGAGGGATGAACCAGATCCAGCACCAGCCCGTCGGATCCGGGATGCCAGTCCTGATCCGCCGCGGGGACCTGTTCCAGTACCCGAACCGCCTCGCGCAGCCGGGATCCGAGCTGGTCGTCGACCAGCGTGTCCGACTGCCACACTCCGTCGACGGCGGACACCTCGACCCCGGTCGGCGCGTCCCGCAGCGTGGCGTAGTACCGGAGTTCGCCGAGCACGTAACGAACCTGCGCTTCGGTCAGGCCCTGGGCGACCGCCTCCTGAGTCCACCTGGCGGCGATGTCGGCATCGCTCATCTTGTCGAACCACCCCGGCTTCGCCCGGATATGTGCGCTGCACTGCATCATCTGCAGTTCCCGCAGCGTTCGGGGGGTCGCGAACGGCAGGGAACGGGAAGCTTGGAAAGGTAGAGGGAATGCAGACAGGCCGGTCACGTGGCGTGGTCCTTCGAGTCGGTGTGCGGTGGCCGGAAGAATACGTCAGCGTACTGACACCGCAGCCCCGGTCAGTGACCGGCCCCCGTTGCCGGCGCCGGGCGGCCCGGCCCGGCCCGGAACGTCAGGACGCCGGTTGATGCGACGCGTCCAGTCGCGCGACCTCCTGCGCTGTCAGTTCCAGCGTGGTCGCCGCGGCGGAGTCCTGGATGCTGGCCGACCGCGACGAGCCGGGGATCGGGACCACCACCGGCGACTTGGCGAGCATCCAGGCCAGGCAGACCTGCTGGGGACTAACCTCGTGCGCGGCGCCGATCTCGGCGAACGGGGCGAACCGCGTCCCGAGGCCGCCCGCCTTCCCGATTCCCCCGAGCGGGCTCCACGGCAGGAACGCGATGCCCAGTTCGTCGCACAACTCCAACTCCGGCTCACTGGACCGGAAGGCGGGAGAGAACTGGTTCTGCACGGCGGCCAGCCGGCCGCCGAGGATCTCGTTGGCCTGGATGATCTGCGCGGGGTCGAAGTTCGACACCCCGGCAAATCGGATCTTGCCCTCGTCGAGCAGTTCGCGGATGGCGCCGACCGAGTCGGCGACCGAGACCTTCGGGTCCGGCCGGTGGAACTGGTACAGGCCGATCGCCTCCACGCCCAGCCGCTTCAGCGACGCCTCGCAGGCCTGCCTCAGGTACGCGGGCGATCCGTCGAGGCTCCACCCGCCTTCCGCCGTGCGGGTGTGCCCGCCCTTGGTCGCGACCAGTACGTCGGAGGTGTCGCCACCGTACTCGGCGAGGGCGTCGGCGATGAGCGACTCGTTGTGCCCGAAGTCGTCACCGTTCAGGCTGTAGGCGTCCGCCGTGTCGATCAGGGTGATGCCCAAGTCCAGCGCCGCGTGGATCGTGGCGACCGCCCGGTCCCGGTCCGGCCTCCCCTCGATGGACAGCGGCATCCCACCGAGGCCGACAGCGCTGACCTGCATGTCCCCGATACGGCGTGTCCCCGTGTGCGGCGTGTTTCCCATGAAGAAGAGCCTCCTCTTTGACCACGTTCCGTGGTGCGACATCGTGAAGTCTCCACCCCGCCTACCCTCCCTGAGCGCGGAAACTGCCTCGACAAGTGCTCCTGTCAGGCGTGCGATGGGCCTACGGCTTGCTCCGCCAGGGGCGGCGGCAGCCACGGCGGAGCACCGGTCTGGGGAGTGGTCCGCGGTGATCGTCCACTCATCCGGTCTTCGGATGCTCGAGGTCGCCTTCGCGGAGTCCCGCAGTCGCGACGGTGCCCGTCCGCGCGTCTCAGCTCGCCGCCTGCTTCACGAGCACGCCGATCCTCGGCTGCGGCACCGTCCCGGTCCCCGGCCTCCTCCCGCACCTGGGCCAGGGCGAGCAGAGCGGCGGTGTTGTCGCGCTCGGCGGCCTGCCGGGTGAGGGCCTCAGCATCCGTGCGGCGGGCAGCATCGGGATCACAACGGTCCAGCTCGCGGCCAAGGGCGGCGCGGTCTCGGTGGCTGTCACCACCTCGTCGCCCGAGCGTGGTGCCCGCCCGAAGGAGCTGGGCGCCACGCACGTCCTGAACCGCTCCGGTGAGGGCGCGCCGGACGCAGCGGCGGGCTTCGACGCACCCTGAGCCTCGCGGCCACCCGGCGTCACGGCATGCCCGCACCGTGACGCCCCGGGTGCACACTGCGGACGGGCTACGTCATCAACTCGATGTGCGGATGCTCGGGCTCCGCCGGGCAGACGAACAGGTGCTGCCGGTAGCCGCTGCCTATCTGGACCCCGGTCGCGTTGTAGCCGCGGTGGCCGGGGAACGGTCCAGCACCTGGGTGGGGGTGCGGAGACCAGCTGTTCCCGGCGTCGTCCCCTTCCTCGAACGTGGCGACGGTCATCAGGACCTCCATGCCGGTGTCGCACTCGGAGCAGGGCTGCGAGCTGGGGTCGGTGGAGTTCCAAGCGGGCCAGCCGCCGACCTTCCAGCCGGGTGCGTTGGACAGCACACAGTCGTAGTACGTGTCCGGGTCCATGTCTTCCTCTGCTGCCTGCGGCACACTCCATTGCTTGAGCTGCTCCCGCAGTTCTTCGCTCAGCTCCAGATGGTCGGGGTACTCGGTGATCTGCTCCGGTTCGAGCACGCACGGTTCCGGTAGATAGCCGTCGAACTGCACTGCGGGCGGCTCGGGGGGTGTGTCGAAGATGTCAGTGACGGCGGCTGCCGAACGCCAGAAGAGCAGGGTCCTGGGCATGATCGGATGATCAAAGGGGCACCACAGAACCTGCAGCAGGTCCTTGCCCTCCGGCGGGCTCAGATCGGGCACATCCCGTACGTACAGCTGCGCGACGGGCAGCATCGCTATGGGGCCGTCGTACGCCTGGACGGCCAGCCTCACCGGATACGTCCGAGGGGGCCGGATCCGCTCGAGAGTCTCCCGTTCCTCCGGAGTCAGGTCCCGGCCGTGCGAGGCGGCGAAGATCCGTCGTTCCAGCCGCAGATCCGCCGGGGACTGGGCTGGGTTGATGCCATCCACCACATGCGGTTCCTCGCAGTGCGGCCACGGCTCCTCAGCGGGCCACAGCAGCGGCCCGCCGATCGAGCTGTCGTGCCATGTCGGCGCCCCAGGGCGGGGGTGCAGGCGGGTCGCCGTGCGGGCCAGCGGAGCCAGTTGAGGAAAGACCGCGGCAGCGTCGATCGGCCGTGGCGGAGTGACAGGAGTGACAGGAGTGACATTCATGGCCGCAATCTTGCCAATCGCCTCTGACAACGGCCCTCGTGGCCGCCCCACGAAGAGTTCCGGCACGGGCGCCAGCCGGGAGAGCGCTACCGCCGATCCGTTGCCGGCAGATGGCCCGCGAGCAGGTCCACGATCGCCGCGTGGATGTCCGTCCACGCGCGCGGTTCGTCGCCACGTACCACCTGGACAGGGACGACCTTGACGCGTCCATTCCGTCCGGACCGCCGCCGGTCAGGAGATGGCCCATCACGATCTCCATCGGCAGGCCGTGGCCGAACCTCTTGAAGTGGAGCATCTCGCCGATGGTGAGTACGCAGACGGCCCTGGTGCCGCCCCACGGGGGGGGAGGGCGGCACCAGGGCCGATCTACGGATAACCGTAGCGCTGAAGTGCTGGTCAGGGGCGGCGAAGCGGCAAGCCGGGCTGTTCGCGTGAGGCGGGGGCTTCGGGGGCGTACGACACGAGGTCGGGCACCGGCCTGCCGGTGGGCTGGGTGATGACGATGACCCGCCCGGCCGCAGGCTGGTGTCCGACAGCCACTACAGGACCATCTCGTCACGGGCCGTGTTCATCACGCCCCGCAACTCGTCCTTGGCTCCCTCCGGCAGCATCTTCGGGTGTCGACGCCGCGGCGGCCGCTTCGGAGCAAGCAGATCGGCTGTCATCGACGTCTGCACATGCCCCAAGGGAGCCCGGTCCCGGTCCACTTGCGTCGGCAGCCGCGTAACCGCCAGGGCCTCCTTCAGGGAGGCGTTCACGCCCTTGCTGGCGCATGCGTTGAGCTAGTGTCCTGCGCCGGAGATCCGTCGGCAGAAACGGGCGAGTGAGTCGAGGATCTCTTCGGCTGTCGCAAAACCAGGCAACTGCCATGAGGGCCTGCATCCGGGTGCGGTCGAAGCGGCCGCCCGGCTTCTTGGGCCCGCCCTCCAACAGGTCATCTTCTCGAGCCTCATGAACGACTGCTCGTACTCGGAGATGTTGACGAAGACCTCAATGTCGCTCTGGGCGCGCGCCGCCGCGGCCATCAGGATGACGGCGTCGGAGTAGTACGGCGACAGGCTCATGCTGAAGTAGATGCGTCGGCAGTCCTTCAGTGCGGCTGTCACGTCAGCGATGTTGAGCAGGTCACCGACGAAGACCTCGGCCCCGGCCTGGCGGAGCGAGTCCGCGCGTTCGTCGTCCTGCCGCACGAACGCACGCACCGGGTACCCTTGTTCAAGCAGCATGTCGACCATCGTTCGACTCACACCACCGATTTCGCCGGCGGCACCGGTGATCAGGATGGGATTGCGCTCTGGCATCAATATGTCCTAAGTCTGGTTGGGTGAGTCAGCTGTTCAGACAGCCCAGGATGTGATCGGCCGCCGTCTTGGGCTGCTTGAGGTGCAGGATGTGCCCTGCACGGGGTGCGGCGGTCCGTTCGAAGCCGTGCTTGAACACGCCGTCCATGCCGTCACGCAGCCGTACCTCTTCCGGCTCTTCCCGGGCAAGAAGGCGATCTTCGTCGCCGCCTTGGCGCGGAGCATGGAAGACACTCGCCTGGCCTTCGAGAGGGCGGCGAAAGGGATGGGGGCGAGCAGGCCCTGAACGCGATGGCGGGCGCTTGCGCGCAGCTGATCTCCACGCGCCCCGAAACGCTCCTGATGCAGATGCGGGGACACACCTTCGCGGCAGCCGCCGAGGCGCAGGGCGATGGCCAGATCGGCGAGCTCGTCCGGGCCGGCTGGATGAGGCTCTGGTAGACTGTGCACCTGCCGCTGGTCGTCGATGTCAACGAGACCACGACCTTCCTGGCTCGCGGCATGCTCATCAGCACTCTTACGGCCATGGGGGCTTCCCCCGAGTGCCGGGAAGAGGGCATGAAGCCTTGGGGGCTGCTCGGGTCGCCGGAGGCCGGCATCAACTCGTAGAGCACATCGGTCACCGAGCCTGCTCGCATAGGCGATGCGTCAGCGCATGCCTGCCGCATCGAGCAGGGTGGCCACCGTGGGAGCGATGAGCCCTGTCGGGGTGTCGGCTCCGATTCCCGCGCGGGCACTGGCGCCGTCGAAGACCAGGGTCAGCTGCCTGGCCAGCAGATCCGGGTCGCTCGCCCCACCCTGTTCGGCCTCGGCGCGGAAGAAGGCGGTCAGGTTCTCCTTGACCCGGTGGGCCACCTGGCTCGCAGGGTGGCTCTGGTCTTTGAGCTCGATTTGAACGGCCAGGTACCGACAGCCTTGGAAGTCGGGTGCACCGGCCTGCGACTCCAGCTGCTCGAAGACGTGCAGGATTCGCTCGCGGGGTGAACGGCCGTCGTCCGCCTCGGGCAGGAGCGTCGCAGCGTAGGAATCGGCTCGTCGCTCCAGGCTCGCCGCCAGCAGTTCGTCCTTGCTCTCGAACAGCTGGTACATGGAACGCTTCGATACCCCCGCAGCCTTGCACAGCGCATCGACGCCGATGCCGACACCATCTCGGTAAGTGAGCGTGGCCGCCGCCTCCAACAGCCGCTCTCGGGAACTTGACTTCGCCTCGGTGGTCATACTGCGAGGTTAACTCGCTTCCGACGAAATGGAAACCGATCGGTTTACGAAGCTTTGGGCGGCGATCTTCGCACCGCCCATGGCCGAGCGGGCAGGTGAGTACGGTTTCGCTACGCCGGGGCGGCGGTCTTCTCGGGCTTCGTCCCGGCGGGGCCGCGGTGCAGCCCCTGGCGGTACCAGCCCGTCACCCCGAAGCCGAAGAGTGCCGGCTGCGATGACGCCGACAGCCATCATCCCCCAGCCTCGGGCCAGGCACGCATCACCCTGGGCGCCGTAGAAGAGGATCGAGCGGACACCGCTGGTGATCTGCCGCAGCGGCTCGAACTCCGCGAGGAAGCGGTAGAAGACGGACAGCGCCTCAAGGGGCGGTGGCACCGGCCGTCGGCACCGCCCTCGCGACATGGAACAGCGTGACCACCAGCATGCCGGGCGTGCCGAACACGGCAAGGAGGGTGAGCGCACCGATCCCGGAGACCGCGATGGCGCACACCGAGTACAGCCACAGCGGCGGCAGGTAGGAGGCGTCCACCCCCATGAGGCCGACCGCGCCCGCCATGACCAGCATGCCCATCAGCCTCGGCATTTCAGCCCACATCGTGGATCTGACGCCGTGTTGACGGAAGGTGCCCGCTACCTGTGATGATCAGATTTCTGAAGACGAATCGCGCGGGTAGAAGTGGGCATCATCTCGGAGATGCCCGGTCCTCCTTCGCTGATTTGTGCCTTGAGAACACCAATCATCGCAGGTAGCAGGGCATTTCTCACTGACCACTCGTTGTGATCAACCGCGTATCCCCGGTGGATTCAGGGATGCTCTTATGGATGTCAAGCGGCGGTTGTGAGCTGCTCTGCGGTGATGGTCGTCGGCGTGGGGGCGGTCAGGATCTGGTAGATCTCGCGGGCGATGTACCGCTTGAGGCAGCGGATGATCTCCTTCTTCGACAGGCCCTCCTTCGTCCGGCGTGCCATGTACTCCTTGGTGCGTTCGTCCCAGCGCAGGCGGCAGAGGACGATGCGGTAGAGGGCCGAGTTGGCCGCTCGGTCGCCACCCTGGTTGAGGCGGTGGCGCTGGGTGCGCCCGGAAGAGGCGGGAAGTGGGGCGGCGCCGCAGAGCATGGCGAAGGCGGCCTCCGAGCGGAGGCGTTCGGGGTTCTGGCCGACGGTGACCAGCAGTTGCCCGGCGACGTCGGAGCCCACGCCGTTCAGGGCAAGCAGGGTCGGGGCGATCTCCGAGGTCAGCGGGTCGATGAGATCGTCGAGCTCGCCGACTTCCTCGGTGAGCCGCTGGTGGCGGCGGGCCAGGGAGCGCAAGGCGAGTTTGGCCGCGATGGCGGGCTCCCCGGCGCGCTCGGCGTCGGGTCGGGAGGCCGCGCACGTGGCGATCAGTTGCTTGTCACCCAGCTCGCGCAGGGCGGCGCGCAGTTCCTCCGGCGCACTGATGACCAGAGTCTTCATCTGCCGTTGCACGTCGGCTCGCTGGCGGACCGCGCTGCGGCGGGCGACGCGCAGGCTCCGCAGAGCCTCCACCTGGCCGTCGCGCTGCTTGGGTATGCCGGTACGGCGTCGGACCAGAGCCGCGCGGGCGGCAGCCTCGGCGTCGACCGGGTCGGACTTGCCCTGCCAGCGGCGGGCCTTGCGGTCCGGGCGGTCGATCTCCACCACGCTCACGTCCTGCTCGTGCAGGTAGCGGGCGAGTCCGGCCCCGTAGGCGCCGGTGCCCTCCACCCCGACCAGCACCAGGGTGCCGAACGAGTGGAGCCAGGCCAGGAGCTTGCGGTAGCCGGCCGCTGTCGCCTCGAACTGCTCGGCGCCCAGCGGGCGCCCCGCCGAGTCGATGGCCGCCGCGGTGTGGGTGTCCTTGTGCGTGTCGACGCCGCCGGTGATCTCGCGGTCCTGCTGTGCGATGGTGGACATCGCCGTCCTCTCCACTCGAGCGGTCAGGGCGGCAGCCACCGGCCGAGCGGGCGGACAAGACAGTGATGGGGCCTCTGGCCAGGCTCTTATGAAGTCACGCAGGCCGGTCCGGTGGCTGCACACGAGCGTCTCCCGGACAGAGTCGACAGATCCCGTTGAGGACCCGAGGTCAGTCAGTGGGTGGGTCAGACCCCGCCGGGAGACGCTCATGAACATCCTCACTGTCAGTGGGCGATCACGGGCTCGCCCTCCGACGGCGCCAGGGCCTTATTCGGGATCAGGAACGCCGCGAGCACCGCACCGACCACGAAGAACCCGGCGCCCCAGGCCAGGGTGGCCGTGTAGCTCTCGACCCCGGCCTGCGCCGCGGTCAGCGCGCCGGCCTTGTGCGAGGACAGGTAGTGGGTCGCGGCCGATGAGGCAACGGTGGTCAGTAGCGCCGTGCTGATCGAACCGCCCACCTGCTGGCCGGTGTTGATCAGCGCCGAGGCGACGCCCGAGTCCTCGTGGTGGATGCCTGCGGTCGCGCCCTGGAACGCGGTGGTCATCACCCCGCCGAGGCCGAGACCCAACAAGATAAGGCCGGGCATGATGTGGGCGGCGTAGGTGCTGTCCAGCTTGAGCTGGGTCAGGTAGGCCATACCGGCTGCGGCGACCAGGAAGCTGGCGCTGATCACGATCTTCGGGCCGACCCTGGGCAGCAGCAGCGCAGGCGCCGTGGTCGACGCGGCAACGATGCCCGCGACCATCGGCAGGAACGCCAGACCGGTCTTGATCGGCGAGTAGCCGAGGCTGGCCTCCAAGTAATAGGTCAGGAACAGGAAGATCGAAAACATCCCCATGCCGATGACGAACACCGCCAGGAACGAACCGCCGCGGGTACGGTCCCGCACGAGTCGCAGCGGCAGCAGCGGATGCGCGACCCAGGACTCCAGCCAGACGAATACCGCGAGCAGCACCACGCCGGCGATCATGGAGGCGATGGTGACCGGGTTGGTCCAGCTGGTGGATTCGACGTGCGCGAACCCGTAGACGATGGCGAACAGCGCGGCGCTCACCGTGATGGTGCCCGGGATATCGAGTTTGGGCCGCTCGGTGATCGCGGGCTTGGCCAGCAGCAACAGCGCACCGACCAGCGCGACGGCCGCGAAGGCGACGTTCACGTACATCACCCAGCGCCACGACGCCCATTCGGTGAGCATGCCGCCGAGCAGCAGCCCGATCGCGCCGCCCGCACCGGCCAGCGCACTGAAGATGCCAAAGGCCTTCGCCCTTTCGGACGGCTGGGTGAAGGTCACGCTGAGCAGTGAGAGGGCCGCGGGCGCAAGCAGCGCGGCGAAGAGACCTTGGGCTACACGTGCCGCGACGAGGATTTCGAAGCTGGTGGCCGCGCCGCCGACGACGGATGCGCCCGCGAAACCGACGAGGCCGGTCACGAAGGTGGTACGCCGGCCGAACAGGTCACCGAGTCGGCCACCGAGCAGCAGCAGGCTGCCGAATGCCAGGGCGTAACCCGTAATGACCCACTGCCGACTGCCGTCGCTGAAACCGAGGTCATGTTGCGCTGCGGGCAGCGCGATGTTCACGACGGTCGCATCGAGCGTGACCATGAGCTGTGCCACGCCCAGCACGACAAGCACCCACCAGCGCATGGCATGTGAGCCGCGACGGCCCGAGTCTGTTTTCCCGGAGGCAGGCGCCCCACGATCGAAGGTGGTAGTCATTTTTCCCCTTTATCGCTGGTCATAGGCCGAACACCCGTCGGAAACTGATCTGTTTCCACTCAGGAAAACAGATCGGTTTCCACAATGCAAGTAAACGGGTAGTCTCCGACCTGTGAGCGACCCGACAAGGCCGACGCCCGCGCTGACTGCCGGTGCTGTCTCGACCGCTACCGGTTGCTCGACGTGGCCGCGCAGCTGTTCCACGAACGGGGCGTCCACATCGGCGTCGACACGCTGTGCCGCGCCGCCGGGGTGTCGAAGGGTTCGATGTACCAACTGTTCGGCAGCAAGGATCAACTGGTGGCAGCCGGCCTGCGGGAACGCGCGGCGTTCGACTATGCGGCCTTTCTGCTGCCAGCCGATGATGACGACCGTCCGCCGCGAGCACGGATTCTGCATGTCTTCGAACGGTTGGAAGCCCTCGAACGATGAGACGATTTCCGTGGCTGTCCGTTCGTCGCTGCGGCGGTCCAAGTCAAGTCGCCCGAGCATCCGGCGAGTCTGGTCGCCCGTCGACAGAAGGACAGGCTGACCGCGTTCTTTCGGCGGGAAGCCGAACGCGGCGGCGCAGCCGACCCCGCCCAGCTGGCCAGGCGGCTGACCCTTGTGTTCGACGGAGCCAGCGCCTGGTCTGTCGTACACGCACGGCGTCTCGACGGTCTCGCTGTCGCGACCGCCGGCACATTCCTCGATGCCACCGGCGGCGGCAATTCCCTACCTGACAACCGCTGACCGGCGACCCACCGCCTGCCGGGAGATTGCCCGCACCCGGGGCACCTACTGTTCCGGTCCCGGCGCCGCCGGGCGCCCACGCGTACTTCGGCGGCGAGTCGGCGGTCTATGAGGACGGCTCGCGGCGATCGAGATGAGCGCCGTGCTGACCATGGAGCTCTTCGGTGCCGGCATGGTGTTCGCGGCCCTGACGGACGTGCTGGTGGTGCGCATCCTGCTGGGGACGGCCGTCATGAAACTCCTGGGCGGGGCGGCTTGGTGGGCCTCGGGCCCACTCGCGCGCTTCCATGCGCGGTTCGGCATCAAGGAGACCGACGGGCCGGCGGAGACGCACGCCAACAAGCCGGCCCCCAAGGCCGTCTTCGCGGATCCCGCGCTTGCGCGTGGAAACCGATCGGTTTACGATGACTGGAAACCGATCGGTTTCGCATGTGGGGTACTCGCGCCCCCAATGCCCGGGAGAGAAGGAGTCTGCGTCATGCCCGATCAGGAGACGCGTCCCACGATCCACATTCCGGGGGCCACCAGCCACACCATCGCCCCGCGCGGAGGACCCCCGAACCGCGAGGGGACGCTGCGCTACCTCAAAGCGGGCACCGGTGCCCCCCTGGTCCTGCTGCACACCGTGCGCACGCAGGCCGAGCACTTCCGCTTCCTCATCCCGTTGATCTCGGATCGGTACACGGTGTACGCCCTCGACCTTCCGGGGATGGGCTACTCCGAGATCGTTTCCGGTGCGTCGTACGACGAGCCGGCGATGCGCGCGGGCGTTGAACGGCTCCTGACCGAACTCGACCTCCGCGATGTGACGATGGTCGGGGAGTCCTTGGGGGCGGTGCTAGCTCTGACCACGGCGGCTGATCTGCCGGAGCGGGTACGGCGTGTCGTGGCCGTGAATGCGTACGACTTCCGCGACGGTATCGCCCGGTCCAGTCTCCTCGCCCGTCTGGTGGTCAGCGGTGTTCTCACGCCGGGGGTGGGCCCGGTGATCGCTGGAGTGGAGCCCAAGCCCGTTCTCCGCAGGGTCCTGCAGGGCGGCCTGGGTGACAGGACCGCTCTGCGGGCGGACTACGTGGACGAACTCCTTCAGGTGGGCAGCCGCCCCGGCTACCCGACCGTGGCCCGGGCCGTGTACCAGAGCTTGCCCAGCCTGATCGCGGCCCGCTCGCGCTACCGGGAGGTCAGGGCCCCGATTCACCTCGTCTACGGGGAGAAGGACTGGTCCCGGCGCTCGGACCGGGAAGCCAACAAGGAGCTGCTGCCTGCCGCCGAATTCACGCAGGTGCCAGGAACGGGCCACTTCATCGCCCTGGAAAGGCCCGGCGTGCTGGCCGACCTGTTGAACGCGGTGGCGTGACTGCGAGGGCCTGATGATCGGTCGTGCGGTCGACGGGCGGTTGTCATCGGCCCCAGACTGCGACGCAGAGCTGGGCCATGACCTCGGTCGGGGCCGACAGCACTCCCACACGCGGTGCGGCTCGCGCGAGGGAGCTATTCTGGCCGCCGAGTACGGCTGGAAGATCGATCTCGGTACGGTCGCCCGAATCTGGCGCGGCGGGTGCATCATCCGGGCCTCGTTCCTCGACCGCATCCGCGTCGCCCACGCCGCCGAGCCGAACCTGGTCAGTTTGCTGACCGAGGAAGGCTTCACCGCGGAGACCGCCGACGCCCAGGTGCCATGGAGGTCGTCGCCTCCGCCGCCCGCCGCAGCATCCCCGTCCTCGCCTTCTCCGCGGCTCTGTCCTCCTACGACACCCTGCGCGCCGACCGGCTGCCCGCCGCCCTCCTCCAGGGCCCGCGACTACTTCGGTGCCCACACCTACCAGCGCACCGAACGGCCCGGCGCCTTCCCTACCCACTGGTCCCAGCCCGACCGCCCTGAAACCGCGGCGTGAACGGGACCTGGTCCGGCAGTGTGGACGCGGCAGACCCATATATACGGCAAACGTCATGTGAATGGTGCTGCAAGCGCAGCCAGTTGATTGGGAGATGGGACTATGGACAGCCCGGCTCGTGGTCCGCGGACCGCTTCTGCCGAGCGCAGACGACAGGTGCTTGAGCGCGCTGTCGGCGAGTTCGCCCGGTGCGGTCTGAAAGGCACCACCACGGAGGCGATCGCTGCACGATGCGGATTCTCCCAGCCGTACCTGTTCCGATTGTTCGGGTCCAAGGGCGCACTGTTCCTGGCTGTGCTCGAGCACGGCTTCGACCTGCTGGACGTCGGCGAGGGCGGCTCGCTCCGAGCGGATGCGGGCGCTCCCTCGAACCGCCTCCGGCTCATGCGGCGCCACGATGGTGAACTCGCGAAACTCTTCCTCCAGGGTTGCGCTGCCGCCTGTGACGACGAGGAGGTCGCGGCCCTGCTCCGTCGGCGACTGCGGCGCCTGGCGACCCAGTGCGGCCGCTCAGATGAAGACCTGGTCACCGAGATCCTGCGGACGGCCGGCGGCAGGGCGCTTCGAGAGGCGTGGGGCGTGTAGGCGCAGCTTCCTGGAGAACCGGCGATCCGGCCTGTCGGTTGAGGCGGCGTCCGCTGCCACGAGCGCGGCCGTTCCAAGCGGGTCCGGCGCGAAGCGGCGGCTGCTCGCAGATGCCGGACACCCATGAAGAGCCAGTCCATGACTGCGGCGGCGAGTCCTTTCGGTGTGGACGTGACGCCAGACCGCATGCCGGAGAACGGCACGGTCGGCACCCGCATCGCAGACGGCAACTCCGCGGGACTTACGCCGAGGCGCGTGCCGCCCGGCGTCGAAGGACTTGTGGAGGTCCGACAAGTGGCCGAAAAGCCTGTGCCCCAGCCGTCGGAGATCCCGCTCGTCGTCCGTTAGGATTCCGCCCACTGCGGATGGCGAAGCCCTCCGGTGGAGGTCACGTCCGGGGTGGTGGTGTATGGGTTCCACCTGATCAGGGGGTTTGCGCCTGATCATCGGGGTGGTGCCGGGACGTAAGAAGCTGTTGTCTTTCCGCGAGTGATCGCTGTGTTTCCGCTGGTCAGGCATGACATTGCCATCTTGGCGGCAGGGATGAGGTGTCGTGTCGTCTCTTCGGTGGAGGTGCTGGGGTGCCGTCGGTGA
>NZ_JAPVLS010000143.1:0-14183 GCF_027158125.1 Streptomyces sp. H39-C1 | reverse complement strand
AGGGGCTGACCATCCTGGACTCGGTTCGGAAGAACCTGAGCGGTTCCACCGAGTACCCCCGTCCGGGCAAGGACAACGGCCTGCTCGAGCTGCAGGGTTACCTGAAGCCGGCCGCCGGGCCCACGGAACCGGTGAAGCCGAAGCCCACAGACAAGGACACAGAGAAGGACACCGGCCGGGACAAGCCGACCGACGGCCCGATCACGATCGACTAGCGCCCGGGAGGCAGCGCGCCACCGGCGCGGCCGGAGCTCCACGAAGGGACCGGCGGACAGGGGTTGGGCCCCCGTCCGCCGGTCCCTTCGGCATGTCCGGCACGGCAGGACGGTCGGGTGCGCTACGCCAACAGCGGGAACGGAACGGCGTACGCGGCTGCCGGTGGCCCTGACCGGGAAGAAGGACCGAGCGGTCCGCCGTCCTCCGCCCGACCGGCTGCGGTGGCCACTCCCCCAGGCGGCAACGGCCGCTGTCACCGCGGCACGTCACCGCACGTGTCACCGAGCACGTGTCAGCACACACGCGTCGTCGCACAGGCAAGAAAGGTCCGGCCCATGCTCCGCGCCACCTCGCGCCTGCCCGCCGGTCCATCCGGCTCCCGCGGTCACTCCCGGCCCGGGCGCCGCTTACGTACGGCGGTCGTGGTGACCGCCGTCTGGAGCGCCCTGCTCGTCGTGGCGGCGCCGGGGAGCGCCGACGCCGATCCGGGCCTGCGGCTCTCGAACGCGGCACATCTGGCGCCCGGCGTGCGGTACGAGACGTTCTCGGTGACCGCGTCCCACGGAACCGCGCACGGCCACCTCCTGACGGTCGATCTGGACGACGCGCGCGTGAAGATCGAGCTGCTGCGGCCCGGCACGAGTGGCGCGGTGACCGGCATCCGGGCACCGGTGTCCCGGCTGGCCGACGCGCGCGGCGCGGTCGCCGCCGTCAACGGCGACTTCTTCGACATCACCGAGGTCGAGCATCCGGGCGTGCGGCCGACCGGTTCCACCGTAGGCCCGGCCGTCGCGGACGGACGACCGCTCAAGGCCGCTGTTCCGGACGGCCAGCGCTACGGGCCCGCGCTGGTGCCGGGAGCCACCGACGAGGACGTGCTGGGCATCGGAGCCGACGGGGCTGCCCGGCTGGACCGGCTGCGGCTGCGGGGCGCCGTCGTCACCCCGGCCGGGACCTGGGAGCTCGCCGGCTTCAACCAGTACGCACTGCCCGTGGATGGCATCGGTGCGTACACCTCCGCCTGGGGACCCGCCTCTCGCGCACGGGCCAGCTGCGGAACCAACGACGTTCGCGCCGCCGCCTGCGGCACCGACCCCTACGAAGTGACGGTGCACCACGGTCGCGTCACCTCGGCCTCGGCCACCCTGGGCGAAGGCGTCGTCCCGCGCGGGTCGGTCGTCCTGGTGGGGCGCGAGGCCGGCGCCCGCGCACTGCGCCGGCTGCGGATCGGTGACCCCGTACCCGTCCGGCACCGCCTCCGGGCCACCGGAAGCGTCCCGTTGGCCTTCGCGATCGGCGGGTATCCGGTGCTGCGCGGCGGCGTCCCGCTCGACGGCCTCGACGAGACCGCCGCCGCCACCCGGACCGCCGCCGGCTTCAGCGGCCAAGGCCGCCGGTTGTACCTGCTGGCCCTGGACAGCGGCGCCGAGCACGACGACGGACTGACCCTCGGCGAACTGGCCCGCCTGCTGCGCGCCCTCGGAGCCGACGGCGCCGTCGATCTCGACGGAGGCGGCTCGTCCACCCTCGTCACCCGGCCCCCGGGCGCCGCGCACAGCACGGTGCGGAACCATCCGTCCGGCGTGCCCGAACGCCCGGTGCCGAACGGGATCGGCGTGATCTCCTCCGCGTGACGCCACCGCCCTACCGCACAGACACGCTCACGCCCCGTGGTGCTCCGGACCGTGGTGCGGATGCGGCGGCGGGGGGCCGGTCGGCGGGGGCGGGATCGAGCCGAGACCGGGGGCGGGTTCGGGCCACACCAGCAGGACGGGACAGGGCGCGTGGTCGACGACGAAACGGCCGTCGCGCCCCAGACTGCGCGGCCCCAGCCGGTGGAGGTCGCCGTCCCGCGCACAGATCAGCAGTTCGGCGCCCTCCGCCGCCCGGACCCCCTCCCGAGCGATGCGCCCGTGGACCTGCAGCCGGGCCGCGGGCCGGCCGAGCCGGTCGGCCGCCGCTTCCAGGAGTTCGGCGCCGGCCGTCGCGGACAGCGCCTCCAGATAGTCGCCCGGATCGCGCTCGCGGTGACCGCGGCCGAGCAGACCGGCGAACGCGCCGTGCGCGGCGGCCTCGACGTCGTCACCGGTGACATGGAGCAGGGTGAGTTCGGCCGTGTCCGGAACGTGTGAGCGGGCGGCGTCCACGGTCGCCTGCCAAGCGCCCTCGGTGATCCAAATAATCGTGGTCACGGGTCGTCGGGCCTCCGGTCGTCGGACTTCCGGTCGTCTGCGGCGCCACTCACAGTGCCACAGCGACGGCCGGCTCAGCGGGAGCGGCGTCCCTTAGCCTGTAAGGGCTATGGCGCACGCCGGGCGGTGAGCGGAGTGTCGGAGTATGCAGATGAAGCAGATGACCAGGAACCCATGGCTCTTGCTCGCCCTGCCGATCATTCCGCTGGTGGCCCTGCTGCGACGGTTCCGGCGCCGGGTGCGGCCGGGCGGCGGCGGTCCCGGCGGTCCGCCGCCCGCCGGCGTCCGCGAACCACGCCGGCCGAAGCCGTCCCTCCCCGCGGCGGCGCTCTCCCGCTCGGAGCCGGGTGCGTGAACCCCCCGATCGGTGACGACGCGCCCGCGGAACACGTCGACGTGCTGATCGTCGGTGCCGGCCTGTCCGGGATCGGCGCCGCCTGCCATCTCCGGCGGGAGACCCCGAACAGGACGTTCGCGATCCTGGAGGCCCGCGAGGCGATCGGTGGCACCTGGGACCTGTTCCGCTACCCCGGCGTCCGGTCGGACTCCGACATGCAGACGCTGGGGTACACGTTCCGGCCCTGGACCGGCGCCAAGGCGATCGCCGACGGGGACGCGATCCGCGAGTACGTCCGCGACACCGCCCGCGAGCACGGAGTGGACGGCGCGATCCGCTTCCGCCACCGCGCGGTGCGCGCGGAATGGTCCTCGGAACAGGCGCTGTGGACCGTGCACGTCCTCCGCACCGGCACCGGCGACACGGTCCGGATGACGTGCGCGTTCCTGTTCGTCTGCTCCGGCTACTACCGCTACGACCAGGGCTACACACCGGACTTCCCCGGCACCGGGGACTTCACCGGCACGATCGTGCACCCCCAGCACTGGCCGGCGGATCTCGACTACGCGGGCAAGCGCGTCGTGGTCATCGGCAGCGGCGCCACCGCCGTCACCCTCGTGCCGTCGATGGCGACCACGGCCGGGCACGTGACGATGCTGCAGCGCTCACCGAGCTATGTGCTGTCCATGCCGTCCCGCGACGCCCTCGCCGACCGGCTGCGCCGGCTGCTCCCCGCGAAGGCCGCCCACCCGGCCATCAAATGGAAGAACGTCCTGCTGGCCACCCTGAGCTTCCAGCTCAGCCGCCGTGCGCCCCGGCTGCTCAAGGCCGTACTGCGCAAGGGCGTACGGAAGCAGCTCCCGCTCGGCTACGACATCGACACGCACTTCGCCCCGCGCTACAACCCGTGGGACCAGCGACTGTGCCTCGTCCCGGACGGCGACCTGTTCAAGGCCGTCAGCGACGGCCGGGCGTCGATCGTGACGGACCGCATCGAGACCTTCACCGAGAACGGCCTGCGCCTGGAGTCCGGCGCCGAGCTCGACGCGGACGTCGTCGTCACCGCGACCGGACTCAACCTGCTGGCCATCGGCGGCATGACACTGGCCGTCGACGGCACGGAGATCGACCTCGCCGGAACCGTCGCGTACAAGGGCATGATGCTCTCCGGCGTACCGAACTTCGCCCTCGCCCTCGGCTACACCAACGCCTCCTGGACGCTCAAGTGCGACCTGGTCAGCCAGTACGTGTGCCGGTTGCTCAACCACATGGCCGCGCACGGATACCGGGCCTGCACCCCGCTGGCCCCGGAGCCGTCGCTGCCCCTGGAGCCCCTCATCGACCTGCGGTCCGGCTATGTGCGGCGCAGCGCAGCCGCGCTGCCCAAGCAGGGCCCGACCGCGCCCTGGCGGCTGTACCAGAACTACCCGCGCGACATCCTGATGCTGCGGCACGGCCCGCTGGAGGACGCGGGCGTCCGGTTCAGCCGCCTGCCGGCCACCGAGCCCCTGGCTCAGAAACTCCCGTAGTTGACCTGCCAGGTCGGCAGGCCCATCCGGCGCCAGATCGCCACGACCCGGTCGCGGTCGTCCAGGCTGACGCGCACGTTGTAGCGGTCGCGGACGTGCGCGTCGAACAGCTCGGCCTTGACGATGTCGTCGCGGCGCGTGTCACCGGCGTGCCGCATCCACAGCTCGTCGCAGGGCACGTCGTGTGCCGCGATCCAGGCCTCGGTCTGGGCGCGGAACTCCTCACCGCGGCCGGACAGCAGCACGATCCGGTCGCCGTTCGCCTTCTGGAAGGCGACGAGGGCGTCGCGCACCGAGGTGTTCAGGCCGTCCTGCTCGCAGCGGCTGAAGTCGTACGGGTTGCGGTTCTGGTTGATCGCGAGGGTGCCGTCGATGTCGCACATCACCGCGTCGGGCAGGGTCGTGTCCGCGGTGTAGAGCTGGACGGCGGGTGTGTCGTTCATCCAGGCGTCGGTGAGCCGCCAGCCGCCTCGGGTGGACTTGGCGTGCTTGTCGGCCAGGATGCGGATGATCTCCTCACCCACGGGGTTGGCGCGGGCCGCGTCGCGGCGCAGGCACTCCTCGATCGGCACATCGGTGAAGTCGTGCACGACGAAGACCGCCAGGCCGCCGACGGCGGCCTTGAGCCGCTTGGGGATGTTCGGGGTCAGATGGGTGTTGTCGACGACGACGTCGAAACCGGCGGCGACCGTCTCCCGCACGGCGGCGTCCTGGATGGCGAGGACGGTCTGCTCGTGCTCGTGCGACCACTGCCGGCCGCCGCCACTGCCGCCGTCACCGAGCATGACCCGCAGGTCGTCGAGGTTGACACGCCGGACGAGGCCTTCGGAGTCGGCGCACAGCTTGCGGGCGGCGGTGGTCTTCCCGGAGGCGGGCAGACCGGTCATGACGTGCACGGTGGGCATCGGGTTCAGCCTTCTTCGTCGTTCGCGAAAGGGTCGGAGGGGCCAGGCTTGATCGCCCGCCAGAACTGTAGATCGACGTTCTGTCCGTCGAGCAGCTGGAACATGGTGCCGCGCACCGTCCGGTCGCTGATCCGCTGGATGGCGCGGGCGAACGCGGCCCGGTCGTGGCCGAGCGGCGCGAGGGCCGCGAACTCCTCCCGGGCGCTCGCGGCCAGCGCTTCGGCCTGTGCCTCGAGACCTTCCACGATGCCGCGCACCCAGGCGTCGAACTCGTCCGGGACCTGTTCCAGCAGCGCGTCGAGCGGACCGGTGCCGCTCGCCGCGTAGGCGGCCAGTTCCTGCGGCCGGCAGCCGAGGATCTGGGTGAGCCGCTTGGGGTCGCGGTCGGCGAACCGCTGGATGCCGAGGCTGCGCCAGATGTCCCGTTCGGTGACACCGGTGATGACCTTGTGCAGCCGCACGTAGTCCGCGGTCTTGGCCTTCGTCCGCACCCCGGAGGCGAACCGCAGGACGTATCCCTCGGCGTCCGTTCCGGTGACCTCCTGACCGTCGATCCGGATGTTGTCGGCCGTCATCTCGAGCAGCCGGGCCAGCTCGGGCGCGGGCCAGCTACGGACCACGGAGCCGATCGGCCGCCACTCCACCGCGGCCTCGCCGAGGACGCGCTCGGTGCCGTCGTGCGCGTACGCCGCGAGCAGCACGAGGTCGCGCCGCTCGCCGTAGTTCACGACGATGCGGTTCTCCGGGTACAGGATCTCGACGAGGTAGGTGCTCCGCGGGTCGAGCGCGCCGGTGTCGGCGGCCCGCAGCCGCCGCGTCGCCCAGGTGGCCTGTTCCGACGTGAACGAGCCCTTGGAGGCGACGTGCCAGCGCTCGTCGTAGTGGAAGACGATGCCGAGCGATCCGTCGACCTTGTCGTACACCTCGAACGGCTCGACGGGCAGTGCCGGCGCGTACGGCAGCCCGAGCCCGTGCTCCCCGACGTTGAAGAACTTCTCGAACGGCCACGCCACGATCGCACCGGTCTCGTCGTCGGCCACCAGACCGCGGCAGCGGGTGGTGACGGCGTTCCAGGCGCGCTCGTACTGGCAGGTGCGCGTGTAGGTGTAGATCGAGAGGGGCAGTTCGGGGTGCTGCTTGCGCGAGACGTGTCCCGACTCGATGGCCGCGACGAGGTCTTCGGGCTTGACGAGGGTTTCGAGGTCGGTCACGGCTGCTCCTGGTCGGGTCATGGGGTGTCTGATGCAGCGTGACCGGTATCGCTGGTTCGTGCGATCGAATTATTGATCATCATCGGTCGCGCAGCGGACACCGCCCGGTGGCGGGTAGGATCGCCCGCGCCATGCAGATGAATGCCACGTACACCAGTTTTGTCGCGGTCGGCGACTCCTTCACCGAGGGAATGTCCGACGCCCTCCCGGACGGTTCGTACCGGGGATGGGCCGACCTGGTCGCCGGGCGCCTCGCCGCCCGTGCCCCCGGTTTCCGGTACGCCAACCTCGCGGTGCGGGGCAAGCTCATCCGGCAGATCGCGGACGAGCAGGTGGACACCGCCGCCGCGATGCGCCCCGACCTCGTCACGCTGGTCGGCGGGCTCAACGACACCTTGCGGCCCAAGTGCGACGTCGACGCGGTCTGCGCGCTGCTGGAGCAGTCCGTCGAGAAGCTGGCGCCCGACTGCGGGCAGCTCGTCCTCATGCGCAGCCCGATCCGCCGGGGACCCGTCGCGGCCCGCTTCCTGCCGCGTATGGAGCAGCTCTTCGCGTTCCTCGACGCCCTCGCGGAACGGCACGGCGCGATCGTGGTCGACCTCTACGGGTCGGGGGTGCTCGGCGATCCGCAGATGTGGGCCGACGACCGGCTGCATCTGAACGCCGAGGGCCACCGCCGGGTGGCGGAGGCGGTCTGGCAGGCGCTCGGCCACGAGCCGGAGTCGGACTGGACGGAGCTGCTGCCGCCCGCCGTGCCGCCGGGCTGGGTGACGCGGCGCGGCGCCGACCTGCGCTTCACGCGCGAGCACCTGGTGCCGTGGATCGGCCGGCGGCTGACCGGCCGCTCCTCGGGCGACGGTATGCCGCCCAAGCGCGGCGAGCTGCTCCCGTACCCGGGCGACCAGGGCTGACCAGCGCCGACACGGTCTTCCTGCGGCCGATCCGGCCGGGGCGCTGGCCTGCGCCGACGCGCAGTAGACTCTCTGCACGTGACTGCTAAGCCTCGTATCCCGAACGTCCTGGCCGGCCGCTACGCCTCCGCGGAGCTCGCCACCTTGTGGTCCCCCGAGCAGAAGGTGGTGCTGGAGCGCCGTCTGTGGCTCGCCGTCCTGCGGGCGCAGAAGGACCTCGGTATCGAGGTGCCCGAGCAGGCGCTCGCCGATTACGAGCGGGTGCTGGAGCAGGTCGACCTCGCCTCCATCGCCGAGCGCGAGAAGATCACCCGGCACGATGTGAAGGCCCGCATCGAGGAGTTCAACGCTCTCGCCGGGCACGAGCAGGTCCACAAGGGCATGACGTCGCGCGACCTCACCGAGAACGTCGAGCAGCTGCAGATCCGGCTGTCGCTGGAGCACGTCCGCGACCGCACGGTCGCGGTGCTGACCCGGCTGGGGAAGCTCGCGGCCGAGTACGCCGAGCTGGTCATGGCCGGCCGTTCGCACAATGTCGCCGCGCAGACCACCACCCTGGGCAAGCGCTTCGCGACGACCGCGGACGAGCTGCTGGTGGCCTTCGAGCGGGTCGAGGACCTGCTGGGCCGCTACCCGCTGCGCGGTATCAAGGGCCCGGTCGGCACCTCGCAGGACATGCTGGACCTGCTGGGCGGCGACACCGCCAAGCTCGCCGAGCTGGAGGACCGGATCGCCGGTCACCTGGGCTTCTCGCGGGCCTTCACCTCCGTCGGCCAGGTCTACCCGCGCTCGCTGGACTACGACGCGGTGACCGCGCTGGTGCAGCTGGCCGCGGCCCCCTCGTCGCTGGCCAAGACGATCCGGCTGATGGCCGGGCACGAGCTGGTCACCGAGGGCTTCAAGCCCGGTCAGGTCGGCTCGTCCGCGATGCCGCACAAGATGAACACCCGATCCTGCGAGCGCGTCAACGGCCTCGCGGTGATCCTGCGCGGCTACGCCTCGATGGTCGGCGAGCTGGCGGGCGACCAGTGGAACGAGGGCGACGTGTCCTGCTCGGTGGTGCGCCGGGTCGCGCTGCCGGACGCGTTCTTCGCCTTCGACGGTCTGCTGGAGACGTTCCTGACGGTGCTGGACGAGTTCGGCGCCTTCCCGGCTGTCATCGCCCGTGAGCTGGACCGCTACCTGCCGTTCCTGGCCACCACGAAGGTGCTGATGGGCGCGGTGCGCGCGGGTGTGGGGCGCGAGATCGCGCACGAGGTCATCAAGGAGCACGCGGTGGCCTCCGCGCTCGCGATGCGTGAGAAGGGCGCCGAGCGCAACGAGCTGCTGGACCGGCTCGCCGAGGACGAGCGGATGCCGCTGGACCGGGCGCAGCTGGACGCGCTGATGGCCGACCGGCTGTCGTTCACCGGTGCCGCCGCCGGACAGGTCGCGGCCGTCGTGCAGCGGATCGCCGAGGTCGCCGAGCGGCACCCGAAGGCGGCCGCTTACGCGCCCGGAGCGATCCTCTGACGCCGGAGGAACTCGAAGCCGCCCGCGACCGCACCATCGAGGATGTGGTCGCGGGCGGCCTGCGTGTGCTGTTCTGCGGGATCAATCCGGGGCTGCTGTCCGCGGCGACCGGCCATCACTTCGCCCGGCCGGGCAACCGGTTCTGGCCGGTGCTGTACGCCTCGGGCTTCACTCCCCGGCTGCTCCTCCCCGCCGAGCAGCGGGAGCTGCTCTCGTACGGGCTCGGCATCACCAATGTCGCGGCGCGGGCCACGGCGCGGGCCGACGAGCTGAGCGCCGCGGAGATGGTGGAGGGCGGCCGGATCCTCGACGCCAAGGTGCGGCTGCTGGAGCCGGCGTGGCTGGCGGTGGCCGGTATCACCGCCTACCGGGTGGCCTTCGGCGAGAAGGACGCCCGGATCGGTCCGCAGGAGCGGACCATCGGCAGGACCCGGATCTGGGCGCTGCCGAACCCCAGCGGCCTCAACGCCCACTGGACGGCCGCGGCCATGGCGGAGGAGTTCGGACGGCTGCGCGCGGCCGCCGACGACCCGGATCCGGGCGCCCGCTAGGGACTTGGGGAGGCTCCGGAGATGCTCCGGCGGCGACCGGCGCGGCGCCGGCTGCAACGGCACTCGCCGCGCGGCCGCTGGCCAGGTACGATCCGCCCACATACACGCGCTGGCTGGGAGGACATACGTTGGGGCGGCTCACCGGCGGGGATCCATCCCTGCTGCGACGGATCAATTCCGCGGTGGTCCTCCACGCGCTGCGCGGGTCCCAGACCCCCACTCTCACCGAGCTGGTGCACAGCACCGGCCTCTCCCGGCCGACCGTCGAGGGCGTCATCGAGGGGCTGACGGAGTCCCGGCTGGTGGTGGAGGCCCCGGCCGAGCCCGGTGACGCCCGCAAGCAGGGCCGGCCGGCCCGCCGCTTCCGGTTCCACGCCGAGGCGGGCCATCTGCTGGGCATCGAGATCGGCGCGCACCAGGTGCGTGCGGTGCTGTCCGACCTCAGCGGCCAGCTGCTGGGCTCGCTGGGCCATGACGTGGCGGAGGCGGCTTCCGCGGACGACCGGCTGGACCGGGTCCGCGGCACTGTCGCCGAGCTGCTGCGCAAGTGCGGGGTGGCGCGCAGCACGCTGTGGGCGGTCGGGGTCGGCAGCCCCGGCATCGTCGAGGCCGACGGCGCGGTGCGGTTGAGCACGGCGCTGCCGGGCTGGACGGGTCTGCCGCTCGGCGAGCGGCTGCAGCGGTCGTTCCGCTGTCCGGTGCTGGTGGAGAACGACGCGAATGTCGCGGCCGTCGCCGAGCACTGGAAGGGCGTCGGCATGGGGACCGACGACATGGTCTTCGTGCTGGCCGGGCTGAGCCCGGGTGCCGGTTCGCTGATCGGCGGCCGGCTGCACCGCGGCTTCGGCGGTGCGGCGGGCGAGATCGGGGCGCTGCACCTGCTGGGGCAGGAGGTGACACCGGAGCATCTGCTGTCGACCACCGGGACGCCGCTGCACCCGCTGGACGAGTCGGCTGTCGCCCGGGTCTTCGCGCTCGCCAAGGGCGGCGATGTGCAGGCCAAGGAGGCCGTGGACCGGTATCTGCGGCGGCTGGTGCACGATGTGGCGGCCCTGGTGCTCGCTCTCGACCCCGAGCTGGTCGTGATCGGCGGCTGGGCGGCGGGCCTGGACGGCGTCCTGGAGCCGCTGCGCGACCAGCTGGCGCGCTACTGTCTGCGGCCGCCCGAGGTGACGCTGTCGGCGCTGGGCCAGGAGGCCATCGCGACCGGGGCGCTGCGGCTGGCGCTGGACCACGTCGAGGAGCAGTTGTTCGCCGTCGAGCAGACCTCACTCCCCCGGCGCTGAGCCGAAAGCACCCTCCCGACCGACAGCACATGAGCACCGGAACCCCCAGGGTTCCGGTGCTCATGTGCGTACGACGATGTGTGCTCAGGACGCCTGGCGGCGCTCCTGCTCCTCGTGGGGGGTGACCTCCACGGTGCCGGTGTCACCGAAGGTGAGCCGGCAGGTGTCCGCGCGGTAGGTGGAGATCGCGACGGCGGCGACCTGGCCGGCCGCGAAGTAACGCGTGGTGACGACGAGGACCGGGGCACCGGGCAGCCGGTCGAGCTGCTTGGCGTCCTCGGCTCGGGCCGAGCCCAGCTCCACGGCGCGGTCCTCGCCCTCCAGGTCCAGCCGCTGCAGCTCCCGCAGCACGGCGGGCGCGTGGCTCGCCGGGGTCAGCAGACCGGGCAGTCCGGGGACCGACTCGGCGGGAACGTAGAGCAGTTCGGTGGCGACCGGCTGGCCGTTCATGACGCGTTCGCGCCGGATGGTGTGCACCGGGACCCCGCCGGCGCTGTCGAAGAGACGGGCGACGGCGGCCGGGGCGACGGCCTCGGCACAGCCGACCGTGCGCCAGGTGTCGTTGCCGATACCGGGCCAGGCGTTGTCCGTCGGACCGACGGCCACACCCATGCGGGGCGGGGCGACGGTGGTGCCGACACCACGGCGGCGCTGCAGCCGGCCTTCCAGCTCGAGCTGCTCCAGGGCCTGGCGGAGCGTGGCCCGCGCGACACCGAAACGGGCGGCGAGGTCACGCTCGTTGGGCAGGATCTCGCCCACCGAGAACTCGGAGTCGAGCGCGTCATTGAGCACGGTCTTCAGGTGCCAGTACTTCGGCTCCTGAACCTCCTGCGTCGCCTCGAGCTGCGTGGTCCCCACCCTGTCCTCACAATCGCTGGGGCCCTGTGCGGGCCTTGTTCAGCCTTGTTTCGGAACCCCTATTTATTAAAGGTCCTTGCACTACTAAGGCGACGATAGGGCGGGCCTCCCCCTTGGTCAAGACCAATCATCGTTCCGGTCCCTGACCAGGGACGCCTCGTACGCATGACGTTCACGCGATGTTGATGCCGCGCCACAGGGGCGCCGGCCGGTCACGGAGCGTCGGCTCCCCACGCATCAGATACCACCCGACCGGCCGTGCCGATGTCCAGGCGGGGCGGCGGGGGCGGAGCCACAATGAGGCCGGGCCGCCACAGCGGTGGCGGCCGGTGCGGGAACGAAGGGGAACCGGATGCGTTACGCGGTACTGGGTACGGGCGAGGTCGGCCGGACGCTCGCGGGCAAGCTCGTCGCGCTGGGCCACGAGGTGACGCTGGGCTCGCGTACGAAGGACAACGCGGCGGCGCTGGCCTGGGCGCAGGAGGCCGGTCCCGGTGGGCACAACGGGACGTTCGCGGATGCGGCGGCCTTCGGCGAGGTCGTCGTCAACGCCACCGGGGGCATGGTGTCGCTGCAGGCACTGGAGGCGGCGGGTGCGGCGAACCTCGCGGGGAAGCTGCTGGTCGACGTCGCCAATCCGCTGGCGTTCGCGGACGGCGAAGTGGTCCTGGACCCGGTGGGTTCGGACAGTCTGGGCGAGCGGATCCAGCGGGCGTTTCCGGAGGCCCGGGTGGTGAAGACGCTCAACACGGTCAACTCGGCGGTGATGGTGGATCCTTCGCGGGTGCCGGGTGAGCATGTGCTGTTCCTGAGCGGGGAGGACGCGGCGGCGAAGGATCAGACGGCCGCGCTGCTGGCGGAGTTCGGCTGGCCGCGCGAGCGGGTCGTGGACCTCGGCGGCATCACGTCGGCACGCGGTACCGAGGCCTATCTGCTGCTGTGGGTGAAGGCCATGGGCGCCCTGGGGCACGCCGACTTCAACGTCACACTGCAGCGGGCCGGTTGACCGCTGTCCCGCCCTCCACCGGGGAGGGAGGGGCCCCGACCGAGACGGGGGCGCCCGGTCGGGGCTGCTGGCCGGGCCGGCAGCGAACACCGGCCCGTATCCAGTGAACTCACGGTGCCCCATAGGAGTTCCCGGGCTTCCCCGATACCCTTCCTGACGTCATGTCTATCAACGGTCAGGAGCGCTCCATGCCCCGAACCGCCTCCCTCGTCGAGGTCTCCCCCGCCGGTCTCCCGCCCGTTCTCGTCGCCTACGAGCGCCGCGGCGAGGGAGAGCCGCTGGTGCTGCTGCACGGCATCGGGCACCACCTGCAGGCATGGGACCCGGTGGCCGGTCTGCTCGCCGCCGAGCGGGACGTCATCGCCGTGGACCTGCCCGGCTTCGGCCAGTCCCCCGCTCAGCACGCGTCGGTCCCCAGCGACCTGCCGACGGCCGTCGCCGCGCTCGACGCCTTCTTCACCGCGCTCGGGCTCGACCGCCCGCATGTGGCGGGCAACTCCCTCGGCGGGCTCGTCGCCCTGCACCTGGGCCGCGAGCGGCTGGTGCGCAGTGTGACGGCGCTGTCCCCGGCCGGATTCTGGACCGAGTCGGAACGGCGCTACGCCTTCACGGTGCTGGGGGCGATGCGGCGCGGCGCCCTGCTGCTGCCGCCGACCACCGTGCAGCGGATGGCCCGCAGCACGGCCGGCCGCGCCGCGCTCACCAGCGCGATCTACTCCCGCCCCGGACAGCGCTCGCCGGAGGCCGTGGTGGCCGAGACGCGTGCCATGCGGGAGGCCGCCGGATTCGAGGCCACGCTGGCGGCGGGCCGGGCCGGCGTCGTCTTCAGCGACGACATCCCCGATGTCCCGGTGACCATCGCCTGGGGCACCCAGGACCGCGTCCTGCTGCGTCGCCAGGGGATCCGTGCCAAGCGCACCATCCCCGGCGCCCGGCTGATCCGGCTGCCCGGCTGCGGCCATGTGCCGATGAACGACGACCCGGAACTGGTGGCCCGGGTCATCCTCGACGGCTCGCGCTGACCGCCGTCCGGGCCTCTGCCGCCCCGCCCGTCAGGGCTCCGGTCCGTTCCCCCGGCGCGCGCCGGGCGAGCATTCCGGAGCCCACCGCGACACCCGCCGCGACCAGCAGGCTGCCCGCCAGCCGCCCCGGCCCGAAGGTGCCCACGCCGACCAGCGGCGCGGTCAGCGCCGCGGAGACCGGGATCAGCCCGGAGAAGAGCGTGGCGCGTTCGGCGCCGATCCGCTGCATCCCGGCGTACCAGCAGATGCAGCCGATGACGGTCGCCACGACGGCCTGCCAGCCCAGCGCCACCGCCTCGCCCGTGTCGGGCAGCCGCAGCGCGGCCCGCCCGTCGAGCAGCAGTCCGAGGAGTCCGGCCTCGACGGCGGCGAAGCCGCAGACGCAGGTCGACAGCAGTCGTGGACCCAGCGGTCCGACCAGCGGTGCGGCGACCACCGCGAAGGCGACCTCCCCGGCCAGCGCCGCCACCGACCACACCAGCCCGGCCGTGTCCGAGCCGCCCCATCCCTGGACGGCGAAGGCCCCGCCCGCGACGAGCAGCGCACCGGCCAGCACCGCGCGGGAGGGACGCCGGCCGGCCAGCAGCGGCACGAGTACCGCCACGACGATCGGCGCGCAGCCCACCAGGACGCCGGGCACCGCGGGT
>NZ_JAPVLS010000142.1:0-14368 GCF_027158125.1 Streptomyces sp. H39-C1 | reverse complement strand
AATGCACCCGCGGGTCACGCCCGTCGAGTGCACACAAAGTTCATGGGTACCACAACTGCAACTGGCAACAAGGTAGCACGACACCGGCCCTCGTGCCGGATTTCCCACCGGCGGGTTGATCTTCCCGCCGTAGGTCCGGGTGTGGGAGTCTGAGAAATCCGACCGCCCCCTCCCTTTGTTGAGGTCCTATGCGTTGCATCATCGCCGGCTTCCCGTTCGACCTGGTCAAGGCCGAAGTGCAGGACAGGATGCGGGGCGTCAAGCCCGAACCGGTCACCGGAGAGTGCGTGATCATCAGTCGCCGCACCTACCCCGTGAAACAGGTCGGCCAGGTCCTCACCCGACAGGACCGGCGTGACTTCACCGCCGAGCAGATCACTCGGGCCATGACCCGACTCGGCTTCACCTGCCGCCCCACACCCCACGTTGCTGCTGTGACTGCCGCCGCTGTTCTCGGCCCACTCCAGGCCGCGGCAGCGATGCTGGGTACACCCGCCTACGGCTGACCGGCCCACCGCACTCCATGTGACCTCAGCAGCCGTGGCCCCACCCAATTCATGACCGGCCCTGGGCCACGTGGCCATCACCTTCCGTGATGCCGCCGCACCGTGGCCTGCTACCCGACCACCCGACTTCACCGAGCGTCTGCCAAAAGGTAGCTCCGGACCCACGTCAGCTGCCTGCCGACAGCCCGTCCGTCGTCTCCACACCCGTCCGACGATCCGGCAGGGCTGCGGAATCAGCCGGCAGGCCATGCGGGCGGGCGACCCGGCACGCCAGCGCCCGCCTAGCAGGCTCTGGTCGGGGAATCGAGGTGTCCTCCAGCGCGAACCTTGTGCGCCGGTAGGGGAGTTGGGAGTCTGTGGTGCTCCGGGGTGGAGCGGGAACTGCTGTGCGGATGGCGGTGGTCGTGGTGGAGCGGTGGTCGGGGTTACGCCGGGTCAGCCAGGCGGCGGCGGGCGATACCGCGGGGTTGCCAGGGCGTTTGTGTCACGCGTTGCGCGAGGCGCTGGAGGCGGACTGGGCGGTGATGTCCCTGCACAGTGATACGCCCGGCCGCCAGCTGCTCGCGGTGAGCGGCATACCGGCGCTGCGGCTGGAGGAGCTGGAGTTTCTGGTGGGGGAGGGGCCGTGCCACAGCGCCAGTCTCACCGGACACTCCACGATCATCGGAGACCTCCGCCACCAGGTCACCCCCTGGCCCTTCTTCGGAACGATCGCACGCGAGGTACTGCCACGCATCGGCGCGATCCACGCGTTCCCGCTGCGCTGGGCTGATGAGCGCTTCGGGTCGGCCGCCGTGCTCTACGCCCGGCCCCGCGCCACCGCCTGGGCGCAGACCCAACAGGCGGCTGCGGCCGTGGACGCCGCAGCCGCGGCGCTCGTGGACAGTTACCGGACGGTGTTTCTCCGGGGGGCGGACCTGCCGTGGGAGCCGGCCGGCCTCCTGGACACCCATTGGGGCGCCACCCACCGGGCCGCGGGAGCCCTGGCACTGCGCCTGGGGATCCCCTTCGACGAAGCCCTCGCCCGCATGCGGGCCCTGGCCTTTCGCACCGGACACTCCCTGCGCGACATCACCACCCACCTGCCCTGACCACCGCACCCCACCGGTCGAGACTGTCACCCGGCATCGGGGGAGTGCAGGTGGTGCTCGCAGGACTGCGGGCGGTGCTGAGCCCGATGCTGCTCCCACTCCATGGCGCGTCGGATCTGTAGATCATCCAGCCCCGTGGCCGCGCATAGGGCTTCGGCAGCCAGTCCGTCGGGCTGCTGAGCCAGGGCACGCAGGATCTGCCCGGCCCACAACTCCTCATGGACGAAGGGCCGCTCGCGATACTCCCGCTGCAGCGCCAGGAGGTGCTCGGGAGAGCAGGCGGCGATCAGGCGCCGCCCGTCACGTGCCCGGTGGCGGGGGTGGATCGCGGAGGAGTCCCGCACGACGCCCAGGTGGCACCCGTCGGTGAGCGGCCGGGCGCACGCATCACAGATGTCCGTCTGCGGGACGGACGGTGACTGGTCGTCTCTCATGCGGTTCTCCTACCCCTCCCATACCGCCCGCCGCCCGCGGTGCCTGCCGAGCGGGAGACAGGATGCCTGTCGGTTCGTGCCACAAAAATCTATCCCAGGTGAAGTAGACATTCCCTTCCGGGTGTGGGTAGTGTTCCTCTCGTAGCCAAGAAGGAAGCAGGGTGCGGCAGACACGAACTGCCGTGCAAAGTAGGTGGCACGGTGATGGAATTCGGCGGCCAGTGCAGTGCTGGTGGGTCGCAGGGTTGATTGCCGGGCCGGGTCGCCCCGGGAGGGGCAGCCGCGCAGGACCGCATTACTGCAAGTGCAGGTCTGACCCGCAGTTCAGCAGGACCGCATCATGCAGTTTCAGCAGTATCGGATGCGGTTGCAGTACCAGCAGTGCAGTACCCAGTGGTTCCTCGGTGAAGGCGTCGGCTGCGGGCGCGCGCGCCGGGAGGTTCGGCAGTGGGGTTCTAAGCCAGAGCGGTTGCAGGACAGGCGACGGGGCTGGCTGCCGAAAGTGTGGCGCTAGTGCAGGCCACCGAGCAGTACGTATCACCAGCGGTATGCAGCAGTGGAGTGTGAGCAGTTCCTCGGTGAAGGCGTCGGCTGCGGGCGCGCGCATCGGGAGGTTCGGCAGTGGGGTTCTAAGCCAGAGCGGTTGCAGGACGGGCGACGGGGCTGGCTGCCGGAGGGTGGTGCGGTGAAGGCCACCAGCAGTTCGCAGTACGGGTTGGGTAAGTGATTCATCTAGAGGGAACGGAGGGGTTGAGCGCCATCAGGATCGCCCGGGCCGAACACTTGAGTCCGGGTACCGCAGGACATCGATAGGTAGGTGGTCTCCGGTCACGCAGTCGCGATCCCCGCACCCCCGACCCCGGTCGGTCGTGCGGACACAGTAGGCCGGCGCGGTACCAGGGCCGGCAGGTGGTGTTTTCCGTCCTTCGGGGCCCTGGCGCTGCAAGCGCCAGGGCCCCTCCACGCGTTCCCTTCGCCCGTTTCCCAGTGAGGTGAGATGACAGCAGAGGTCTCCTTCGGCCGTCTCGATGACGAGGACTACCCCGCCTACACCATCGGCCGCGCCGCCGAAATGATCGGCACCAACCCCGGCTTCCTGCGCGCGATCGGTGACGCCCGCCTGATCACCCCCCTGCGCTCCCAGGGCGGCCACCGCCGCTACTCCCGCTTCCAACTGCGCGTCGCCGCCCGGGTCCGTGAACTCGTCGACCAGGGCACCGCCATCGACACCGCCTGCCGCATCGTCGCCCTGCAGGACCAGCTCGAAGAAGCCCTCGCACGCAACGCCCAGCTCCGCACCCACCACCCCGCCGCCTGATCGCAGTAGCCGCGCGGCAGGCAACCTGCTCGCCGCCGCATCACATGCCCGGTGCGCAAGCAGGCCGCCGGTCATCCTCCACCCTCGACCCCTCGCGCCCTGAGGACTCAGTTCTGCCTCCTGCGGGCGGGGCTGCCCCGAGATGTGTGTACCGGGGGCGGTGCGGGCCGGCTGCGGCCGGGACGATCAGCGCAAAGGCACAGGAGGAGTCGCAGAAGTGTTGGCGCGGCCCGGCGGTCTCTGTGCTGCTCGCTCCCTTCCCGTGGCGGGCATCAGTCCACGCCACCAGCAGGAGCGTTGTCCGACACGCACCGGCGGCGCCGCCGGCAGACCCGAAAGGCCCGCTGACCCGCAGTCGCTGAGGCATCCGGACCAGTCGAGTCCTTCAGCCGACTTCGGGTGTTTGCGGATCCTGTTCGTACCGTCGCCGGTCGCGGTTCTTCCAGGCCAGAGCGCGCTGGACTTCCAGGAGGCTCAGGCCCGCGGCCGCCGACAGCGCATCCCTGCTGAGCACCTTGGGTTGAAGCGCCTGCGCGCGGTCGATCTGCCCGGCCCACAGTTCCTCGGGCACGTACGGGCGGGTGCGGTACTCCTGCTGCAGGGCGGCCAGGTGTTCGGGGGAGCAGGCGACGACCAGTCGCCGGCCGTCGCGCGCCGGGCTGCGGGCGTGGATCGCGGAGGAGTCCGGGACGACGCCCATCTGGCATCCGTCGGTGAGCCGTCGGGCGCACAGGTCGCAGATGTCCGTCTCCGGAACGGGCGAGCGGTCGGTTCGCATGCCGTTCTCCTGCCCCGTCTGTGCTCTGGCGCACTCTTTGGTCGTGGTGGACGGGAGCAGTATGCCTCCCTCCTGCCGACACGGAAATCTATCCTGGCTGCAGTAGACATTCCTGCCGGGGTGTGGGTAGTGTTCCTGTCGTAGCCAAGAAGACAGCAGGGCGCGGCAGACACGAACTGGCGCGCAGAGTGTGTGGCACGGTGATGGAATCCGGCGGCCGTTCAGTGCACGTGGCCGCAGGGTTGGTTGCCGGGTCAGGTGACCCACTGAGGGGTCGCCGTGCAGGACCGCAGTAGGTACAAACGCAGTACAGCAAGTGCAGTTCTGACAGCAGTACCAGCAGTACCAGCAGTGGATGAGTGGTCTCTTGGTGAAGGCGCCGGCTGCGGGCGCGCGCGCCAGGAGGTTCGGCAGTGGGGTTCTAAGCCAGAGCAGTTGCGGGACAGGCGACGGGGCTGGCTGTCGGACGGTGGTGCGGTGAAGGCCACCAGCAGTGGTGATCGCAGGACCGCAGTATCTGAAGTACCAGCAGGTCAGTAGTTCTCGTCGTTCAGGTACGAGCAGGAAAGGTTCGGAGCGACACCATCAGGATCGCCCGCACGGCAGGTGTGTGCGGGCACTCGCAAGGCCCCGGATTGGAAGGTGGTCCCCGGTCAAGCATTCAAGATCCCCGCGCCCCGTGTTCCCCCGACGCGGCGATGCGAATACGGCAGGACCGGCACGCACAAGCCGGTAGATGTAGATGGTGTTTGATCCGCCCCATGGGGCCCCGGAAGCCAGGTACGGCTCCGGGGCCCCTCCACGCGTTTCCCCAGGAGGCCAGATGACCACCAGACACGAAGAGGCGTAATGACCGAACAACCCCCCGCGAGCCCCGCGAGCCCGTCCGACCGGTTCGACGACGAGGACTACCCCGCCTACACGATGGGTCGCGCCGCCGAGATGATCGGCACCAACGCCGCGTTCCTCCGTGCGATCGGCGAAGCCCGCCTGATCACCCCGCTGCGGTCCGAGGGCGGCCACCGCCGCTACTCCCGCTACCAGCTGCGCATCGCGGCCCGTGCCCGCGAGCTCGTCGACCAGGGCACCGCCATCGAAACCGCCTGCCGCATCGTGGCGCTGGAAGACCAGCTCGAAGAAGCTCTGGCCCTCAACGAACAGCTGCGCAACCGCCCCAGCAACCCCACCGCCTGAGCACAGAACCCGAGATCGTGAACCGGCCGTGTGTGCAGGTGACGGCGGAGCGGGTGCCGGTGCAAGCGCGTGTGGGCCTCCTTGCGCGTTCCTGACGCCCCGTAACGGCCGCTGTCAGCACTGATCGTTTTCGGTGCCCCTTCCGGTAGGCACTCAACCAAGTCGGGGCGCCCGTGGGGCCGGGTACGGGGTTGCCGAGGGCGCGCACCATCAAACGGTCTCCTGCGAACGGGGCACGCGAGGGGAGCCGGCGGGGGGAGGGGGCCAGCAGATAGCTCTGGCCGGCTGGGAGGGTCGAACGTAAGGCTGTTCCTGAAACATTCTGCTCCGGATGGATCAATATCTATGTCCATGAGGGAAGGATTTAACGCGCCATATGGGGAGTCTTTTTACCGCAATGAACACAACGTAATTGTTTAACGTATGCGGGCTGCGGCGGCATGTTACTCTCGATCTCAGCTGCGGTTGTGATTCCCAAAATTCCAAGTGCCTTCGTCGGTAGGTCAAGCCGCTGGAAGCGCTTTTGCATTTCCGCTCATTTTTCGGGCAGGGCATTATCGCGGCGACCTGGTATCCGCGCATTGCGGATTCCGGCGTACTGCCCGAAGGAGATATGGCAATGGCGTCCGGCACCGTGAAATGGTTCAACGCAGCAAAGGGGTTCGGCTTCATCGAGCAGGACAGTGGCGGCGCTGACGTGTACGCCCACTTCTCGAACATCGCCGCCCAGGGCTTCCGTGAGCTGCTCGAGGGTCAGAGGGTCACCTTTGACATCGCGCCGGGCCGGAAGAGCCCGACGGCCGAGAACATCGTTCCCGCCTGACTCCCAAGCGCACGTCATAGCTGGGGCCCGCACCTCTCGGGGTTGCGAGCCTCGGCTACGGGCATTTCCCGCGTTGGGTCAGCTGTGGCACGAGCATCGTCCGCGGAGCTGCGGGTCCGGTCGGAGCTGTACCCGTCGAAGTGCTGGATTCCACGCCCGATTGACGTTGCCCGTCCCATCGCCGGGAAACGCATCAGATCGACTGCAGGTCAGATTCATTTTCGCATTCCATTCGGCCCGTTCTTGTGAGTCCCGGCGCTACTATTCTGCTGCGGGAATTGCTTGATGCGTGCTTTAGGGCTCGCAACGCGATCTTGCTGAGACGTATTGGTCGGGCGTGACCGACAGACGATTCCGCTGTTCGTGAGGTATGAGGAATCGGCCGTGGATCGGGGATGGCGAACTGTGGGCGCTGATCGAGCCGTTGCTGCCGCCCTGGCCGCAGAAGGCTCCCGGCCCGAAGCCGGTGGATGACCGGCTGTGCTGCGGGTCATCTTGTTCGTGCTCTGAGCGGCGTCAGCTGGCAACTGCTGCCGCTGGAGGTCGGGACGTGGTCGAGGGCTTCGCGGCGTACGGTTCCGATCACCCGCTCGCAGAGGGCTCCCGCTCCCGCCCTTGAAGGGACGTGAGATGTGGGTGCGGGAGAGGGTGGGTGAGATGACGTCTAAGCCCCTGCGATACCACTCTGACCAGCAAGAACGCAACCGGTCCTGATCTTGGGTTGTGCTCTCGGTACTACACGGTACATGGTCGTAGAGACCGTCCAGGGGCGTCCACTGGGTATAGGGAAGTGGCGTAGTGCCAGGTGGGGCCCTTGTGGTCCGGGGGCGTCGGTGTTGTTGGTGAGACGCGTGTGAGAGGTGATGGCCCCGCCGGATGCATCCGGCGGGGCTCCGCCGTCAGCGGAGGTGCGGGTGCGCGGTGACGCACGGGGGTGAGGCGGCGTCGAAGAGGCCGTCCATGTCCTGGGCGGCCACGGCCAGGCTGATGCAGCACAGCACCATCAGCGTGGTGATGGCCGCGACCAGTTTCCGGCGCGGCGGCACCGGCGGTGCCAGCAGCGCCCGCACTCGCTGGGGCACCGGACCTCCGGTGGCGGCGAGGGCCGCCCGGGGCGCGCGCTTCTCGGCGAGGGCCGCTCGCGCGACGGCGTGGGCCACCAGTTGCCGGTCTCCGACGACGGATCCGGCGTGTTCGTCGGCCCAGCGTTCCAGAGCGAACGCGCCCGCGCGAGTCAGGGGCCGCAACAGAGGATTGGCTGCCGCCGCGAGCTGGAGGACGAGCAGGAAGCGATGGTGGCGGTGGGACAAATGGGCCCGCTCGTGCGCCAGCAGCGCGCGCCGCTCGTCGACGCCGAGGGCGCGCAGCATGCCGGAGGACACCACCACCTTGCCTGGGGCGCCGGGCAGGGCGAAGGCGGTGGGCACGGGGTCGTCAACCACGGCCAGGTCTCCGGCGGAGACCAGGTCGCGGCATTCGCGTCGGGCGTCGACCAGCGTGCGTACCTGCCGCCAGGCGGTCACGGTCAGTGCCAGGGCGCAGCACAGGACGCCGACGGCGCAGGCGGCGGCCACTGGCCGGTCCACCGGGGCGTCTGCGGCCAGCACCCGCGCCGACCACCGTCCCTCCGCGGCCACCTGCGGAACCTGGCCGACCAGGGTGAAGCCCAGCATGGCCAGCGCCGTCACCCAGGCGCCGGCGGCGACGACCGCGGCCGAGGTCAGCGACCACGCAGCGGTTCGGGGCGGCAGTCTGCGTCCCGTCCAGGGTGCGGCCAGCGCCAGGATCGCGCTGAACAGCAGCGGCAGGCCGATCCACACTGTCTACGCCTCCGGGTGTCCGCGCAGCAGTTGCTCCAGCAACTTCTCGTCCTCGGCCGGTAGTTCGGAGACGAACCGGGCCAGGACCGCGGCTCGGTCCCCGCCGTGCTCCAATAGTTCGCGCATCCCCGCCGCGGCGTGTCCGGCCTCGTCGCGTACGGGTGCGTACAGATAGCCGCGGCCGGCCTTCTCGCGGGTGACCAGTCCCTTGTCGTGCAGTCGGGACAGGATGGTCAGCACGGTGGTGTACGCGGGATCGCCGGTCACCTGCTCGCGCACGATTCCCGCGGCAACCGGCTCCCCGACTGCCCACAGGGCAGCCAGGACCTCGCTCTCCAGCTCGCCCGGCGCACGCCGCCCGGCTGCCGCGCCTTTCTGGTCGCCCACGCTGTCCGCTCCTTCGTCACCGTCCTGTCGCCCACATCACCGCCGCGGCCCCGAGTACCGGCGCCCTCAGTGGCGTCCGCGGCCGGAAGACCAAACTACTACAGCACGTAGAGGGACGGCAGAGCCGGTGCGAACGGGGCATAGACGGCGCGGGGCGCCGGCAACGGCCCTGTCCCGTCAGCGGCCGCCCGCGCCGGACCGCCATCCGTGGTCGCGCAGCGGGCCGGCGCTCAGACCGCGCTCCGCGCAGGTGTCCAGCAGCCGGGGGAGCGCGGCGAGGGTGGCCCGCCAGGAGCCGGTGGCCGAGGTGCAGTCGGAATCGTGCAGCAGTACCGTGCCGCCGCCGCGCAGATCCCGGGCGACGGTGTCGTGCACCGTGCGTGGCGTCGCGCGAGCCCGCCAGTCCTCTCCCCAGGCCGTCCACAGGACCGGAGCGAGCCCGAGACGTCGGCAGGCCAGATGGGTTGCGGTGGTCATGACGCCGTAGGGGGGCCGGAAGAGTCGCGGGGGCGCACCGGTGATGTCGGCGAGCGTGTCGCGGGAGCGGGCGAGGTCGTCGTACGTGGCCCGTGGCCCGCGCAGCAGCAGCGGGCGGTGCGCCCAGCCGTGGAGGGCGATCTCGTGTCCGGCGTCGGACATCTCCCTCGCGAGCTGGGGTGAGCGCGCCGCCATGGAGCCGAGCAGGAAGAACGTCGCGCGGATCTCCCGGCTGTCCAGCAGCCGCAGAAAGTGCGGGGTGGACAGGTGGTCCGGCCCGTCGTCGAAGGTGAGGGCGATGTGGTCGGACCTGCCCTGCCCGGACAGGGCGGGCATGAACCGGTTGCGCAGCGGGCCGAAGGAGGAGACGACCGGCGCGGCGTGGACGGCGGCGAGCGCTGGTAGCGCCAGGGCACCCGCTCGCAGGACGGTGCGCGTCAGCCGCGGATGAGTCGTCACCGGTCTCCTTCCAGGATCTGGCTGAACGGCCTGAAGTGGGCGGGCGAGTCGCCGTAGGCATCGGCGAGCGGAGCGCCGATGCCCAGCGCGACGGTGACGGCCATGGCGGCCGCTGCGGCCAGGGCCGGGACGCGGCGCCGGTCACGACCGCGGGGGAGCGGGGACCGTGGCACCCGCGGTGTCGAAGGCCGGGTGTCGGACGGCCGGCCCGCGGCGTCGGCGACGGCCTGGGCCGGACCTCGGTCGGCCCGGAACAGGGCCAGTCCCCGGGCCAGCTGCTCGCGACCCGCCGGGCCGTCGATCAGTTCTGTCAGTACGGCGGCCAGTTGGGACGGTTCGCGGACCCAGGAGGCGAGTCCCGCGTCGTGCAATGCCTGGGCGTTGGTCTGCCCGTGACCGGGTATGCAGCGGTAGCTGGCGACCGGCAGACCGGTGGCGAACGCCTCCAGCGAGGTGAGGCCGCCCGCGTTTTCCACCAGGGCGTCGCAGGCGCGCATCAGCGTCGGCATGTCCTGGACCCACCCATGGATGTGCTCGATGCCCTGGGCGCGCAGTCGCCCGACGAGCGCCGTATTGCGTCCACAGACCACGACGGGCATGGCCACCCCGCTATCGCGGATGTCGGCTGCGGCCTGCTCCACCGCCCCGACCCCCCACGACCCCGCGACCAGGAGCGCCAGTGGCGTGCCCAGGGGAAGCGCGAACTGTTCACGCGCGGCCCGGCGCTGCTGCGCGCTCGCCGGAGCGAAGCGGGAATCGACCACCGGGCTGGTCACCGTCACCCGGGACGCCCCCTGCGCGCGGGCCTGCCCGGCGGGTATCGGGTGGGCGGCGAGGTGGCGGTCGACGCCGGGCGCGATCCACAGCGCGTGGACGGAGAAGTCGGTGAGGTACGTGAGGGCCGGCACCGTCAGCCGGCCGCCGGTGCGGAGCGCCCCCAGGACCTGGCTGGCGCCGGGATAGGTGGAGACAACGGCGACTGTGTCCGGGGTGACGGTCCGCAACGTCTTGCGTTCCGCGCTCCGCAGCAGCGCCCGGACGGCCGGGCCGGGGCGCCCGGTGCGCTCGGTGATCGCGTAGATCAGCTGGTAGCCGTCGGGGGCCCAGGTCAGCAGCCGGTGGTAGCCGCCGGACAGCAGCTTCCCCAACCGGGCGGGGAGGAGGTCGAGGAAGTCATGCCGGTCCACGTGGAATCCGTCGGACCGAAGGCGTCGGGCCAGTTGGTCGGCGGCGCCGTCGTGTCCCGCGCCCACACTCGCCGAGATGATGACGATCCGCCGGGCGGCCATTCGCGGCGGGGAGGTAGGTGGCGGGAACGCCCGTGCTTCCGACGGGTCTTCGCGGTAAGGCACAGCCGATCAGTCTCCTTGCCGGCAACGGCATGACGGGATGGTTCGCACTCGGTGACGACGTGACGACGTCGACGGCCTGGTGGGCGGGCGGACGCGCGAGGTCGACGCCGCCCGGTCCGGCCGGAGATGAGGACCGGGGCCAGGGGCCATGCGGCGAAGCTACTACATGATGTAGAACTAAGGGAATGCATCTCGTGGCCGCCGGGCATCGCCCGGACGGAGACCTGGATACGGCGCGCGGCGCCGGGAGAGTGGCGGCGCTCATGGAACAGTCCGGACACGGGTTCGCGACCAGGACCGGGACGGACGCGGGAGCTCCGTCCCTGCCTGCCGTATCCGGGCCGGGGCAGCACCGGTACGCGGCCGCGTGGAGCAAGGTCCCTGAGGTGACGGTCCTGTTCTGGGTCACCAAGGTGCTCACCACGGGGATGGGTGAGACCACCTCGGACTTCCTGGCACGAGTGCTCGGCCCTGTCGTGGCCGGCGCGTTGGGGCTGTTCGGGCTGGTGGCGCTGCTGGTGATGCAATTCCGCGCCACCCGGTACTCGCCCTGCGTCTACTGGTCGGCGATCGTCATGGTGAGTGTGTTCGGCACGATGGCCGCCGATGTCGCCCACGTGGTCGTCGGTATCCCGTACACGGTCTCCACCGTGGTGTTCTCACTGGCTCTCGCGGCGATTCTGACGGCCTGGTACGTGAGTGAGCGGACGCTGTCCATCCACAGCATCCGCACCCCGCGCCGCGAAGCGTTCTACTGGGCGACCGTGCTGGCGACCTTCGCGCTGGGCACGGCAACCGGCGACCTCACAGCGGGCACCATCCACCTCGGCTACCTCACCTCAGGTGTCCTGTTCACCGCCCTGATCGCCGTACCAGCCCTGGCTGGGCGCTTCCTGCGGCTCAACCCGGTCGCCGCCTTCTGGGCGGCCTACGTGCTGACCCGCCCGCTCGGGGCGTCCTTCGCCGACTGGATGGGTGTCCCCGCCCGGCGCAGCGGGCTCGGCTGGGGCACCGGGCCGGTCAGCCTGGTCCTGGCCGTTCTCATCGCCGCACTCGTCGCGTACCAGGCAGTCGCGCACCGGCGCACCGCTGTGCCGGTCGAAGCACGGAGTTGAGGAGTGCCAGGTGGTGATGGCTACCAGACGAGGCCCTTTGTAGGGGCGTGGGACTGTACGTCACCCGCGGTGGGACCACGGCGTAGACAGACCTTGACCCGGAGCACAACCTTCCGTGGTCTGTTGGCCGCCCGCCCTTCAGACCGTTGATGCGAACGCGCCATGACCCGTACCCTCCGCCGACGGCAGGGGCTGGTTCGCTCGGCGGCGTCCGATCCACGAGGTACGGGAGACCACGATGAGACGCCGCATCACTGCCTCACTGACCGCTCTGGCCTGTGCCACCCCGCTGGCGATCGCCGCGGCAAGCCCCGTCCAAGCGGCCACCGACCACCACGTACTGCTGATCAGCGTCGACGGACTGCACGCCGCCGACCTCCGGCGGTACGTCGCCACCCACCCCGGATCGGCGCTGGCCGCACTGTCCCGGCGGGGCACCACGTACACCGATGCCCGCGGCTCCGAACCGTCGGACTCCTTCCCCGGGCTGCTCGCCCTGGTGACCGGCGGAACACCGCGCAGCACCGGCGTCTATTACGACGACTCCTACGACCGCAGGCTGTCCCCGCCCGGGTCCGGTTGTGCGACGGTCGGCACCGAGGTGGTGTTCGACGAGTCGATCGACCGCGACCCCGACGCGCTGGACGGTGGAGGAGGCATCGACCCGGCCAAGCTGCCGCTCGACCCGGCGAAGGGCTGTACGCCGGTCTACCCGCACCAGTTCCTGCGGACGAACACGGTCTTCGAGGTGGCCCGGCAGGCCGGGCTCAGGACCGCCTGGTCCGACAAGCACCCCGCATACGACCTGGTCAACGGCCCGTCGGGCAAGGGTGTCCAGGACGCGTACAACCCGGAGATCAACGCGGTGGCCGGAACGGCCGCCACCGAGGGATACGACGACCTCAAGGCCGCCGCCGTTCGCAACGAGATCGACGGCAAGGACCACGCCGGCACCCACACCGTAGGCGTCCCTGCGGTGTTCGGCCTCAACTTCCAGGCCGTCAGCGTCGCGCAGAAGGACGCCGCGGGCGGCTACACCGACGGCGGCCGTGCTCCGAGCGCGGAACTGGCCGACGCCCTGGAGCACACCGACCGCTCCATCGGCGCACTGCTCGCCCGGCTCACGGCCCGCGGCCTGGACAAAAGCACCCAGGTGATCCTCACCGCCAAACACGGCCAGTCGCCCACCGACCGGGCCAAGTTGAAGCTGGTCGACAAGAAGCTGCTGACCACCGCGGTCAATGGCGTCACCCCGGGCCTCGTCGCCCAGACCACCGCCGACGACGTCGCTCTGCTCTGGCTCACCGACCACAGCAAGGCCCAAGCCGCGGCCGCCGCGCTGCGCGCACATGCCGGCGAGCTCAACATCGATCGGGTGCTGGTCGGCAAGGACATCACCCGCCGGTTCGGCAACCCGGCCAAGGACTCCAGAACCCCCGACGTGATGGTGCTTCCCCGGCCCGGGACCGTCTACGCCAAGCCCGGCGCGACGAAGATCGCCGAACACGGTGGCTTCAGCGCGGACGACACCCATGTCGCCCTGCTGGTCGCGGGCCCTGGCGTACCGCGAGGTGAAGAGGTCGACGACCGGGTCACCACCACCCAGGTGGCCCCCACCATCGTCCGCTTCCTCGGCCTCGACCCCCGCTCCCTCGACGCGGTCCGGGCCGAACACACCCGGGTACTGCCCAAGCAGTAGGGTCACCGGCTGTGCGGACGGCCGTTCGAGGGCCGCCCCGGCCCCGCGGGTTTCCCGGTGGGGCCCAGTCAGGAGGACTTGGCCAGGTGGCCGCTCAGCCGGCCAAAGGAGGGCAGCAGCAGCCGGATCCAGATCGCGAAGTTGTGGCCTCCGGTCTCGACGGTCGCCTGAGCGACCTTCATGGGCCTGCGCACCGCGGCGGAGAATCCCTAGGAATCGGCAGAGGTGTGGCCGTCCTCCTTACTGCCGGCGAGCAGCACGCCCGGGCGGGCGGAGGAACGTGAGTGAGCCGCCAGTTGAGGGCGGCCCGCGGGCGCTGCTGGCTGCTGCCGAGCCGCGGGCGCCTGCCTCGCCGCGGAGCAGGAGGTGGCGGGCTGTTGCGGCAGGCCATGAGCAGTGGGGCGCGCTCGCGGCCGGTGCCGCTGCGGTGGCCAGCCCCAGGGGAGGAGGGGCCGGTCACCGCAGCTCCATCGTGCGGTCAGTTCGGTGGAGCTCCGGTGTCACCGCCGACCGGAGCCGGTGGTCCCCGCGGACCTACTGCTGTCCGTCGCCACCATCCGCGCCGGTTGTGGCGCCGGTGGTGGAGCCAGCACCCGCATCAGTACCGTTCGCGTCACCCGTACCGGCACCCGTATCAGTGCCGTTTGCGTCACCGGAACCAGCACCCGCATCAGTGCCGTTCGCGTCACCCGTACCCGTACCCGCACCCGCACTGGAACCCGCACTGGCGTCGTTGCCGTTGGCGTCACCGCCACCAGTAGCGTTGCCGGAACCAGCACTCGCGCCGGTGCCGTTCGCGTTGTCGCCACCGGCGGCGTTCCCGTTCGCGTCACCACCGCCGGCCGCGCTGCCGCTGCCACCGGCGTCGCCCGCTCCGATGACGGCTCCGGTGGCCGCGAGCGCGGCCGTGACCGG
>NZ_JAPVLS010000141.1:0-15578 GCF_027158125.1 Streptomyces sp. H39-C1 | reverse complement strand
CTGCCCGCCGCCGCCGGCAGCGTCGGGTTCCCCGACACCTTCTACCCGACCAAGAACGCCTCGCCGATCTCCGAAGGAGCCGTGAAGTGAGCACTGCACACGACGGCTGGGAACTGCAGATCAGCGAAGCGCAACTCGCGCGGCTGACCCGGGACATGGAAGAGGCCCATCGCGAGACGCTGCCGGCGATGCGGGCCAGCGCGGTGGACCTGGCGCAGGAGATCCGCTCCCAGCCCGAGCAGCGCCCCGACCTGGGGCGCCGACGCTTCCTGCTGGGAGCAGGCGGAGTCGCGGCAGCCCTCACCCTTGCCGCCTGTTCCAGCAGCGACAAGAACGCAGGTTCCTCGGCCTCGCCGTCGACCTCTGGGGCGGCATCGGGCAGCGGCCAGTACACCGGTGATCTGAAGGTCGTCGCCTTGGCTACGGCATTGGAGAACCAGGCGGTGGGCGCGTACCAGGCGGCCTTGGCGGCAGCGAAGGCCGGCAAGCTCGGTACGGTTCCGCTGGCGGTGGCGACCTTCGTGACTACGGCGATGGCCCAGCACGCCGACCATGCCAAGGCGTGGAACGCGGTGCTGACCGGTGCCGGCAAGCCCGCCATCACCGACGTGCCGTTGTCCAACCAGGCCGAGGTCACCGCCGCCCTCGGCAAGGCCACCCATGTCGGAGCCGTCGCCAAACTCGCCCTCCAGCTGGAGGACCAGGCCGCACAGACCTACCTGTTCGCGACGTACAACGTCACCAGCCCTGCCGGGATCAGCACAGCCGCCACCATCGCCCCCGTCGAGGCCATGCACGCGGCGATCTTGAACTTCGTCCTGGGCCAGTACCCCGTGCCCGACGACTTCCTGCCCGTCGACAAGGCCGCCAGCCCCTCCTTGCTGACGGTGTAACGGCGCGTCCCCCAGGGGTAAACCTCCAAGCACCTCATACCAAGACCGAGGCACCCGCCCTGGCGCAGCGGTCTCGTCCGACGCCCATTTGGCCCGGACGAGATCACTGGCCCTTCTCCTCCCCCCACACCCCTTCGCTTCTCCCGAAAGGCCGGGCCTGCGCATGACCGCGCTCCGCACCTCCGTCAGGCTCGCATCACCGTCGCCGGCGCCGCTTGCGGACTGCTGGCACTCACCGCCTGCTCCGGCTCCAGCGGCGGATCACCAAGCACCAGCGCACCCGTTTCCACTCCCCCACCCGCAAGTGCGGCCGCACAGATCGTCATCAAGGACTTCATGTTCGGCCCAGCCTCGCTGACCGTCGCTCCGGGCACGGTCGTCACCGTCAGGAACGAGGACAAGACCCCACACACCGCCACGGCCACCGGGTCCCAGGCCTTCGACACCGGCACCATCGCCGGCGGCAAGAGCGCGATTTTCAAAGCCCCCGCGGCCGCTGGGACCTACGACTACATCTGCAACATCCACCAGTACATGAAGGGCAAGCTCACCGTTCGCTGATGCCCGCCAGCACGCCCGGACCGAAGGATCCGAGGAAGGAGAGCCGGCCATGACGATTGAGTCCACGCCCGGCGGTGCCCGCCGTGCCCTGCGCGGCGCGTGCCGGATCGCTGCCGCGGCGGGCCTGGCTGTCGACGCCTACGTCCACGTACACCTCGCCGATCAGTACGACGCGGTCAGCGCGACCGTCAGCCAGGGCACCTTGTTCCGGGTCGAAGCGGGCCTGGCCGCCGTGGCTGCCGTGCTCGTCCTCCTGTGGCACCGTCTGCTGTCCGACCTCTTGGCCTTGCTCGTCGCCGCAGGCGGTCTCGCCGCGCTTTTGCTCTACCGCTATGTCGACGTCGGGGCGCTTGGCCCAGTGCCCGACATGTACGAACCCATCTGGTCGGACGACAAGAAGCTCACCGTCGTCGCGCAACTCATTACCATCGCCGCCGCCATCGTCCTGCTTCTCACCCGGCGCTTTCGTTCATTTCGCAGCCCGACACCGCGCCGTCCTGGCCCCCAGCGGGCGCGGCCCGACCGTGAAGAGCAGTAGTGACAGTGACCCAGTTGAGCGTGACCACCCGCACCCTTCCCTGCGACCCCGTCATCGAAATGGCCGGAGAGCTGGACCACCACACCGCCTCTCACGTCCGCGATCTTCTCCCTGGACTCGCCATTGATGCCGGTCAACAACTCCTCCTCGATCTGAGCGGTCTCACGTTCTGCGATTCCACGGGCATCACCGTCCTGATCGCCGCCCGCCACTATGCGTTGGCCGCCCACGCCTCCATCGTCCTAATCGCCGTCCCCGCCCACATCCGTCGAATCCTCCACATAGTCTGCCTGGAACAGGTTTTCCCCGCCTACGGCACCGTTCCGGAAGCCGAGACAGCGCCGGGGAACGTGCTCCTCAGGCTGGTCATCGCTCATCAGGCCTACCTCGCGCGCCGTCCGTTGCCGCCCCCGCACACGGGACCCGTCCAGCGACCGCGAAGACCACCGCGACATCCTTGGCAGCTGGGCAGGCGGCAGCGGCCAGGGCGCGGAATTCTGGCTTCATCGCCACCGGTCCGACGCAGGTCACCACAGACTTGGACCTGGCGCCGTCGTAACTGTGGGCGGTGCCTCTCATAGCCCAGGAGATCGGTCATCTCGCCCTCAAGAGCGGACTCCCGAACCCGCTAGATCAGCCGCTGCAGTAGCTCAACCGCGCCGGTCGGCTGCCGGCCCTCGCTCCAGGCCGGGCGGCCACCATCGCGACCACTCACCCGTCCGATGGAGCCGCACCTGCCGCCTCCACCACGGCCCGTGCTCGATCGACACCTCACCCACTTGACGCATCCATGATCAAGGGATACGCCATCCGGTGGACACTCCCCGTGCCTCGCGTCACTGCGGAACACCGCGTCGAAGACAAGGAAGCGTGAACGACAAACGGGTTTGGCCCAGGACCAGGGAGATCCGGATCGCCTGAATTTGGCTTCACGGAACCACCACGTCACGATCCCGGCCGCGGTTGCCCTCACGGTCACGGATCGGATCGACACGGACTTGCCGCAAGAGCGCCAACTGCGAACAACGCTTTCGCAAAGAGCTCGAAACGCCTGTCAGCATCGCGAAAGGCCCCGCGAAGTGAAGGCACAGCCAGCGGCTCTGCAGGGCCCATTTGGAGAGTCACCGCGGGGCGAGTTACTACCACACCCGGCGCTGCCATGCCCGACTCCTGCAGGGGTACCCGCTCGCTTAGGAAACTGCGCTCGCGAGAACGCCAACTACGTTGCTGTCAGCCGCATACACCGTGCGAGCGTAGTCCTGAACATGCCCGGGCGCCGATCCCTGGCGGATTCCAGCCGACGCACAAGTCGGTGCGCGCAGGACTGCGAATGATCTGGTCGGGCCTGGCAGGAAAGGGCAAAACCGCCAGACCCGACCGGATCTCGATGTCGCACACCATGAACGAGCGGCTCGCGGTCCATGACACGGGCGGCACCACCTCCGACCACCCGCATTCACCCGGACGGCCCCTCCCCCGCCAGCGTCCCGGGACTGCGGCGCGCAATGCAGGCACTCGTTCGGCGGAACACCCGTGACCTGCGGCCAAGCACGCCCGTTGGTGAAGAAACGCCGTGACCTCACGGCGCACTCAACCTCCCAAGGAGACTTTCGATGTCCCGTATTGCCAAGGCAGCCGCCATCACCGCCGTCGCCGGCGCCATCATGGCCACCGGTGCCGGCATTGCCGCCGCTGACGCCGATGCCCACGGTGCAGCCATCGGCTCCCCGGGTGTTCTGTCCGGCAACCTCATTCAGGTCCCCATCCACGTGCCGATCAACGTATGCGGCAACACCGTCAACGTCGTCGGTCTCCTGAACCCGGCGTTCGGCAACGTCTGCCAGAACATCAGCAGCGATGACGACGACCACAGTGACCACAAGGGCGACGACAAGGGCGACTGGGCCGGCCACGACAGCTACAACCGCTGACCACCGCCCCACCACCATCACCCGGGCCGCCGTAACCCGGACACCAGCCCGCACGGGATCAGGGGGCAGACGCCCTCTGATCCCGTGACGCTTCCCCCGGCGGCTTCAGTCAGCGCAGCTTGCACCGCTCGCGCAGGGAGCGCCCCGACGGAAGGTCAGGGTCGAACGAGGTAGCGGCCCACCATGCCGCCCATCATGTGGTCGGTGACATGGCAGTGGTAGATCCAGTCGCCGGGGTTGTCTTCGGTGTACTCCACAGTCAGTGTCGTGGACGGGCCGATGATCTGGGAGTCGACCCATCCCTGATAGCCCTGCCGGCTCTCCCACCGGTGGCCGTGGATGTGGAAGACGTGGAACTCCTTGCCCAGTGCGGCAATGCGCCACCTCACCCGCTCACCCACCTGCGCGGTGAAGGTGGGCGTGTTGTCGAGGAACGCTCCGCCGTTGAACATGTCGAGGTCCTGTGCAAGCGATGGGACGTCGTCGGTGTAGGCGTCGTGGAGGAGCAGCGTGAACTCTCGGTCGACCTCGGGGGTTTTCTCGTCGGTGACCACCAGCAGACCCAGCAGACCCAGTTCGGCCCCGATCTCCATCACCGTATCGGCTTCCATTCCGTCGCTGGCCACCTCCCCGGAGGAGGCTTCTGGTGCGGGGATCTTTTGCGGCACGGAGTGGTCGTGGTAGAGCCAGGTGCCGACCGAGCTCGGTCGGCAGATCCAGGTGTATGTGTAGGTCTCCCCGTATTGGATCGCGGTGCCGGGCCGGTCTGGATCGTCGGCCAGCCAGCCCCCATCATTGTCCCGGTCGTATTGCACGCCGTGGGGGTGGATGCTGTGCGGCCATTGGTAGTAGGCGTCGTTGTTGCGGAAGTGCACCGTGATCGTGTCGCCGACCGCCGCGCGCAGCACCGGGCCGGGTATGCCGGAATTGGTCCCGATTCCCTCGACACCCGTGTCGGCCTTCAGAGGGACTTCCCAGCCTGGGGTGTAGGCGCGGAAGCCGACGGCCCAAAAGGTCGTCTGGTCGGGGCCGAATTGTCGCCCCATCATGCCGTCGTACCCGTTGGACACCGCGTTGTGCTCGAAGGAGTCTGCCTGGATCCAAAACTCCCGCACCTGCCCTGTCGACTCGGCCCCAGTCCTCGTCTCCGGCATCTTCAGACGCGATTCAGGGGCGGTGGGCTCGGGCGTCGCGGCGCGGGCGGAAACTTGTTGCGCGGCCAGGACAGCGGCCGCGCCACCGCCGAGCAAGCCACGGAGCACAGCCCTGCGCCCGCTGCTCCCGGCGGCCGCTGACTCGTCAGTCGGCATGACAGCCTCCGCTCCGGGCGGGGCGGCACAAGACGGGGGGTTCGGCTATCACTACGGTGCCTCCTCAAGGCGGCGCGATCCACCGAAGCCGGCAGGCGACGGAATTAGCATCTCTACCCGAAAACAGTGCAAATCAGGCAAAGCGTACGACCGCCCCACCCGCTCGGCTCAGGCATCACCGCGGAGATGAACTTGGCCCGGACCGGCGCTCCGTTGATTCCCCGGTCAGGGCAGTGCAATACGATGGCCCGGGTCGGGGCGGTGCATCGAAGAGATCCGGAGGCGCTGGAGCGGAGTCGTCTCGTCGCCTTCGTGCCCAGCCGAACAGTGATCGGGGTTGCGGCGCAGTCATCTCTGTCGGCCATCGGCATGTTGTCAACGGCGGCGGTGCTTACGCAATCGATGGATAGTTTGGCCGGGAGCCGTGGATGGATTCAGGCTTTCCATGGCTGCCTACCAGGTCACAGCCGATGGGCAGTAGCGATTGCGCATTCACGGCGGGGAAGCGCCCGCAGCGCATCATCACCCGCCCTCGGCCCCGGGAAATTCCAGCGGAGCGTGTGGAATGTTCCACGCGTCACGGCAGGTCAGGTCAGCTCTCCGAGAGACCCTCGCAACGCAGAGGCGCGCCCGACGTTTCATCAGGGTTCGAGCCCGAGGGACCGCAGCACCTGGCACCCGTCCTCGATCTACTGCCGGGCGCCTGGACTTCCCGGCGTGCGGTGCGCAGCGCATTCCGCACACCCTGCAGCTGCTCGTGGGGGGAGGTGTCTGCCGGCGGGTTACTCGTGGACAGCAGCGCTTGGGTGGCGTCCAGGAGGTGGTTGACCGCCGGCGGCACGGTACATCCTTCGCCATCGTCGCCTATCCGGGTGGCGACCAGGTCGGTTAGCGTGCGGTTCACCCGGGCCTGTAACAACCGCGACCACACCCCGCCCAACGCCTCGGATCCGTCGTTGGCGACACGCAGCGTGTCGCGGATGCCAGCGAAGTAGCCCTCGCGGACCGCCTCCAGATCCAGGCGATCGGTGTCGAACGTCACGGCCGACTCCACGCAGTACAAGAGCATCCCCATGGCCGCCGCCCTCGGCATCGGATCAGGCAGCACCGGCAGGTCCACCCCGACCGTGCGCAAACAGGCATGGATCTGCGCGGCATTTAACATCGGATCATCCGTCACGAACAGGACCTTCCAACGACACGGCCAACTGCCTCACCAGCGTGCCGGTACCCACGGCGGTCCCGGGACGGGTACGGCCCGATTCACCCCGCTCGAGTCCCGGACGGCGGTAGTGCGGGCAGTGGTTGATGTAAGGGCGAACACGTCGACGTATACAGCGAACCTGGCCGGGCGCGGGCCTCTGGCCGAACGCCCGTCGGAGCCAGAACAACCTACTACGGCCGGGGCAGGCACCCGTCCCGTCGATCCGGACGAAGGCGAGTGGATTTTCGCCTGCGAAATCACGGAAAGACAGCGGGTGGGCAGCCTTTTGTCAGGGCCGTCTCATAGACGGACAGCGACCCGGCCTCGGCTGCAACACCGCGTGCGCTCCGCGCTCGGCCAACACCGCCGCCCTCGCCTACGGAAACGGGCTGCGGCCCTGCCCGCGACTGCTGCCCAGCCTTCGGAAGGACGTCGCGTTCGCGGCCGTAGCGGCAACGTCGAACACCGTCCCGTCCACCGCCAGGCGCCCGTTCGACGGCCACGGCAGTCCCGCGAAAGCAACACCCGAAACGAATCCGGACCCAGCCGCAGGCGGGCCCAGACGATCGCCGCCGCCGTCGGCAACCGCCACGTTTTCGCCGCCCAGCTCTCACGTTCCAGACGCCGTACCAGGAGCCAGGCCACCTCCTCATAGCCCTGGCCGAAGAAATGGAACACGACCACCCCCTCCACCCGGGACGCGAGGCCACGCCAGGGGCCCGCGCGCATCCCGATACAGGGAACTCCCATGATGCCCCTCATCGCGCTTCGTCTCTGCTCGCTCGTCGAGAAGCATCTGCCCGGACCGCTGCCCGTGCGCGCGCGGGCGTGGGACGGCAGTGAGGTAGGGCCGTCCCAGGCGCCCGTGGTCGTCCTGCGATAGCCCAGGACTCTGCGCCGACTGTTGTGGCAACCCGATCGGGTGAAGGACCAATCCGGCTCAGGACCCGCTCCGAATGCCCCCTGTGACAAGGAATCGGATGAGCGACCTGCTGCTCGGCGCGGTAAGCGGAGAACTGGCGGCAGCCGTCTCGCTGGCCGCCGCCGAGCTGGTGGCGGTGGCCGTCGGACCGCAGGCGTCGCCGGTGACGGCGATCGGCGGAACGGCGATCGACGCGACTCCGGTCGAGGTGAAGGACTGGGCGATCCGGCACTTCGGCACCTCGGACAAGCTGGTGCTGCAGTTGGGCATCGTCGCCGCACTGGCGCTCTTCGCGGCGGTCGTCGGCATCGTCGCCGTGCGCCACCGCGTGGCGGGCGTCATCGGCGTGGCGGTCTTCGGCGCGGTCGGCGCGGTGGCGGCGGTCCGGCGGCCGGTCGGTGTGTGGACGGACGCGTTCCCCTCGCTCGTCGGCGCGGTCGCCGGGGCGGCGGTGCTGTGGCTGCTGGCCGGCCGGATCCGCGGGAAGGGCTCACCGGCCCCCGGCGATGCCGGGGCACCCGGGGAGCCGTCCGGTGCCTTCGACCGGCGCGGGTTCCTGATCGCCGCGTCCGCGGCGGCCGCGTTCTCCGCCGTCGGAGGCACCGTCGGGCGGCGGCTGAACTCCACCGACGCGGCGGCTGTCGCCTCCCGGGACGCCGTACGACTGCCCGCCCCGCTGTCGGCGGCGGGGCGGGTACCCGCGGGAGCCGATCTGCGGATCCCCGGGATGATGCCCTTCACGACGCCCAACGCGTCCTTCTACCGGGTGGACACCGCGCTCACCGTTCCCCAGGTGAACGCCGACAGCTGGCGGCTGCGGATCCACGGCAAGGGCGTCACCAAGCCGTTGGAGTTCACCTATCAGGACCTCCTGCGGCGCCCGCTGATCGAGCGCGACATCACGTTGACCTGTGTGTCCAACGAGGTCGGCGGACCGTACACCGGCAACGCCCGGTGGATCGGGGTGCCGCTCGCCGCACTCCTGAAGGAGGCCGGGGTCCGTCCGCCGTCCGCCGGTGGTCCCGCCGATCAGCTGGTGGCGCGCTCGGTGGACGGGATGACGCTCGGCAGCCCGGTCGAGACGGTCCTCGACGGCCGGGACGCGATGCTCGCGGTCGGGATGAACGGCGTACCGCTGCCCTTCACCCACGGCTTTCCCGTCCGAATGCTCGTCCCCGGCCTCTACGGGTACGTGTCGGCCTGCAAGTGGCTGACCGACCTGGAACTGACCACCTTCGCCGACTTCGACGCCTACTGGGTCCGGCGCAGCTGGTCCCCGCAGGCCCCCATCAAGACGTCGTCCCGGATCGACACCCCCCGGCCCTTCGCCTCCCTGAAGGCGGGACCCGTGCCCGTCGCGGGCGTCACGTGGGCCCAGCACAAGGGTGTCGACAGGGTCGAGGTGCGGATCGACGGCGGTGAGTGGCTGGCCGCGAGGCCCGCCACGGAGGACACCGCCGACACCTGGCGCCAATGGTCCTACCTCTGGGACGCCAAACCCGGTTCGCACCGCATCGAGGTCCGCGCGACGGACCGCACGGGCTCGACCCAGACCGAAGAGCGCCAGGGCACCGTGCCCGACGGCTCGACGGGCTGGCACTCGGTGGTGGTCACCGTGGAGTGAGTTCCGCGCACCACATCACCCGACCACACCACACCATAACCATCCGGTCTTACCGGGCATTCTCAGGAGAATTCGCGTGTACACCACCACTCGTATCCGTCGTGTCGCCCTCGTCTCGGCCGCCGCCGCCGTCCTCGCCGTCACCGCGTCCGCCTGTTCCGACAGCGGCAGCGACAGCGCCAGCGACAAGACCACTGCCGCGCAGACCACGACGGCCATGCCGCCGTCGTCCGCCGCGGGCGACACGACGAACGCGTCCGCACCCTTCGGCCCCGCCTGCGCCGGGGTGCCGAAGGACGGCGCGGGCAGCTTCGACGGCATGGCCAAGGACCCGGTGGCCACCGCCGCCTCGCACAACCCCGCGCTGTCCACCCTGGTGACCGCGGTGACGAAGGCCGGACTCGTCGACACGCTCAACAGCGCGTCGAACATCACGGTCTTCGCGCCGACCAACGACGCCTTCGCCAAGATCCCGAAGGCCGACCTGGACAAGGTGCTCAACGACAAGGCGACGCTCACCAAGATCCTGACCTACCACGTCGTGGGCCAGCCGCTCACCCCGAACCAGCTCACCAGCGGCACGTTCCCGACGCTGGAGAAGCAGTCCCTCTCGACCAGGGGCTCCGGCGAGTCCTACATGGTCAACGACACCGCTAACGTGGTCTGCGGCAACGTCAAGACCGCCAACGCCAACGTGTACATCGTCGACACCGTTCTGATGCCGCCGGTCTCCTGATCGGGACCTGCCGCCCCGGGCGACCAATTCGCCCGGGGCCCGGCGACGAACCAGTGGTGTGACGACCACTGCTCGGAGGTGCGTATTCACGCGATAGCCCACGACAACGGACCCGTGGCGCCGGGCCCCGGAAGCCTGGAGACCCTTCTCGAACGGGTCTCCAGGGGAGACAAGGAGGCGTTCAACGGCGTCTACACGGCCGTGAAGAGGCGGCGTGACGCCCCAGCGTCATGAGGCTCGCCCAGCGAGGGGCGTCGATGGGGTCCGCTCAGTTCGAGCTCGTGCGACCGGGAGCAGCGGGCCCCGGTCCGCGACCCCACCCCGGACTTCGATTTCGTGTCGGAGCAGGTCGCTGGAGCGCAAACCAGTGGGCTGCAGCCTGGAGCATCTGACCGAGCTGCAGCGCGAGTCGGTCGACGTGGCCTATTACCGGGGATAGACCTGATGTGCTGGGAACAGCGCTCGGCACCGTCAAAACCCGCCTGCGGGACGGGCTCATCCGCCTACGGGACTGCTTGGGGGTGACGTCGTGACCGACTCCGCCGATCTGCACACACTGACCGGCGCCTACGCACTCTCCTCCGCCGAGGCGGACGAGCTCTCTCGACATCTCGCCGAGTGCCCCGCCTGCGCCCAGGAAGTGCATCGGTGTCGAGCTGAGCAACCGCGGCCTGTACTCCGAGGGCAACTCCCGCGGCACCATCACCCTCGCCCAGACCGCGCGCCGCACCACCCCGCTGACGATGGAGCCGTTCGTCGTCACCAACGACAAGCACCGCCGTGAGTGGCGCAGTATGCTGCTCGCCCTGGAGAAGCGGATCGTGCTGTGCCGGAAGTTCCCCGGCATGCTCGCCGACGACCTGTCCGACTACCTCTACATCCGCACCACCGGGCACATCGGCTCGTTGATGACGCTGATCAACCGTGGATGCCAGCGCGCCGCACGCACCGGCACCAAGCTCCTCGACGTCGACCTCCTCGACCAGGTGAAGCTCGATGCGGCGGCGGAGCGGGCGCGCAAGGCGCTCCCGAAGAAATTCGAACGCGGTCGCATGACGACCAAGCCCAATCCTGGGCGCTCGCGCACTGCGAAGCGCGTGGCGTGAGCTTCGTCCGTACGCTACCGATCCGCGTGGCACCGGTGTCGGGAGAAGCACTGGACTCCTGGGTCGAGGCGATCGCGCACCGCACGGACATCTACCTCAAAGACCTCCTGCCCGCCCTGGGCTTCCTTCCGCGCCACGAGGGGCTGTCACCGGCCCGGTGGGACTGGTCGGGGATGCCCACTGACGTGGAGCTGGAGTCGATCGCGTCGGCCACCGGCATCGCGTCCGGGCAGGTGCACCGGATGACGCTGCGCCCCTACGACCAGCGCGCCCTGGTGCTCAACCCGCACAGCAGGCGTGTCGACCAGCGGCTGCTGTGGGGCCGCGCGCGGGGCTCGCGCTACTGTCCTGTCTGCCTGGCCGAGAGCGGCGGTCGCTGGCAGGTGTCGTGGCGGCTGGGCTGGTCGTTCGCCTGCCTGGTGCACAACCGGCTGCTGGCCGACGACTGCCCTGGCTGCCTGCGCCCGCAACGCATGCGCCCGCACAGCGGCTACGGCATCCCGATCCCCGGCCGGTGCGCGAACACAACGCGGGGCAGCGACAAGCACCCCCGCTGCCACCACGACCTGACCACGGCCCCCAGCCTCCCGTTCCCGGCCGAATCTCCGGTGATCCAGGCTCAGCACCTGCTTGCCACCTGCATCGACACCGGCAGGGCCGACTTCGGGATCTACGCGGCCGACCCCCAGCCAGCCCGGGTCGCCCTCGCCGACATCCGCGCGCTGGCCGCCCGCTTCCTCATGGTCACCTCCCGGGCAGCGGATCTGATGTCCGACACCTGCCTCACCCGCGACATGCCCGCCGAGATCGTCACCCGCATGCCCACCCAGGAACGCGCCTCGCGCTTCCCCGACCGCCCCGGCGCATCGGCGCCACCGGGGGCGCCGTCGACAGCCGCGGCCGTTCTTGCCGCACTGAACATCCTCAACCAGCCCGCCTTCGCTGAAGCCGGCCAGCGCATGAGGACCTTGGTGGAAGCCGTCTCGCAGGTGTCGCCCCAGGCGGCCCTGACCGTGAGCACGTGGGGCGCCGACATCGGCCCTCTTCTCAAGTCCGTGCACCTTGCCGCTGCCCTGCACCGCCGGCCGCTGAGCGAGCAGTTGCGCCATCGAGCCGTCACTTCGGCCCCCAGAAGCCACCCGCCGACGCGGGCCCGGCGACCCAACGCGCCCGCAAGATCCCCACTCTCGCCTGGCCGGGCTGGTGGCTACGGATAGCCCCCGCGCAAGGCGCGTTCGACACGATCATGCGTCAGGCCCTGTCCGCGATGCTCTTGATCGTCGGCAGCCGTATGGACAGGAAGGCAGCCTTCACCAGCCTCGGCTCTCACCTCAACTCCAGCCACATGTCCCGCATGCTGCGCGTGCTGGAGCAATCAGGCCACTGGGATGCCGTCCAAGAAGCACTCACCCGCGTCAGCGACTACCTCGACAACACCGACATCCCCATCGACTACCACCGGCGCCGACACCTGGACTTCCGCGAGCTGCTGCCCGACGAGCAGTGGCACAGTATCTGCCGCACCGTGGGCATCGCGGCAGGCAAGCAGCGCAGAGCCGGCATCGTGCGCGCGGTGCTCGTCGAACGCCTCAGCACACAACCCACCCCCAACACGACACCTCGAACCGTGCGCGACCACAAGGTCGACTTCCCCGTCTGGCACACCCCCGCCCTGGCCGAAGCCCTCGACGACGTGGCCCGCGCCTTCCTGGACCGCCACCACCTCGCCCACGAACCACTCACCTGGCAGCCACCCACAACCCTGCTCGACGGACTCGGCCTGCCCGGATGCGACCCCCACACCGTCGACCTCGCCCGACTGCACCAGCTCATCCGCGGCCATTCCCAGTCACCCACCGCGGCCGCGCAGGAACTCGACACCACGCCCGAAGCGATCCGCTACCTCCTGGCCCTCCACCCGGCTCCCACCACCCAGCGCACAGCTCACGGCTGGCGACCCAATGCGGCCCTGCGTTATGCACGGGAGACACTGCCACCCGACGACCTCACCGGCCTCTACACCGTGCAGCGGCGCACACTCCAACAGATCGGTGACCAAATCGGGGTGAGTGCACGTGTGATCGCCAACCTCGCCGACGAATACGGCATCTCCCTACGTCGCCCACGCGAACCCGGACACAATCGAACTGTCGACATCGACCGGGAATGGCTGCAAGAGCAGTACCTCGTCCATCAGCGCTCCGCTACCGATCTCGCGGCCGAGCTGGGCATCGGCGCATCCACTCTGCTCAAGCGAATCAAGGAAGCCGGAATACAAACCCGCACACGTGGTGGACGAAGCCACCAAGGCGTTATCCACCGCGATACCGAACTCCAACACATCCCGTTACCGCTGCGGCCCGCACTCACCGGCAGGCTGGGCCGAACTCGCCTCGAACTCTTCGCAGCTGCGGCCCCCTATGGCAGTCTCGCCAAAGCCGCCCAAGCCCTCGGCGTCGTTGGCGCCACCCTCCGAGCTGCCATCCATCACGTTGAAGCAGACCTCGGCCTCCACCTCGTCGGACGCGCCACCCCCACTACGCCGATGCAGCTCACCGACCCAGGACGCCGCATCCTCGCCGTGATCCACGCGTGGCAACACGGCGAAGGCGCTCCGGCACCAGCGTTCTCGGCGACGGACCTGCCTCCGCCCGCAAGGCCGACCCCGCCCACCGCATCGCCGATCAAGAGGACAAGAAGGTGAGACCAGACGTGCGTTTCCGGCGAAGTAGCCCAGCAGTGTGAAGCGGATGCCGCAGGCCAGGCCGCCAGGGGCGTTGAACAGCAGGAAGCGCCGGTAGGGCATGTGCGAGATCCCGGCCAGCGCGGGCGTCATCGCGCGGAAGATGGCGATGAACCGGCCCAGGAAGACCGCTTCGGGGCCGCGGCGGCGATCAGGTCCTGGGCCTTGGCGACATGATCATGGTGGGAGCGCAGAGGGCCGCACTTCAGGATCCTCAGTCCGAAGTGGTGCCCGACCTCGTAGCCGAGGCTGCCGGCGATCGCGGCGCCAACAACCACTACCGCGAGCCACCACACCGAAACCTTGCCCTGGCTGGTGAGCACCCCGCCGAGGACCACCGCGGTCTCGCCGGGCAGGTCGAAGCCAACGCACAGGGCGTCCTCGCAGAAGACCAGGGTTGGCGACGACGGCGTATGCCACGGGTCCGGACAGGCCCCCGAGCCAGTCGGCGATGGTGTTCATGGGGCTGACCTCTCGCGCATTCGCGCAGTCCCGGCCGTGTGCGGCGGTGGGGTGGAACCACAAATGACTCTACAGCGTGTAGTAGTTTATGTCGGGCGGTCGCCGCTACATCATCTCAGCGCCACCTTCGCGTCACCTTCCCCCAGGGGGCGTGGGGTCGTGCGCGGGGTGATGGGCGGCGCCCGCTCCGCAAGGTGTTGCCCCGCTCCTGGAAGGACTCCCCGCATGCCGTACGTGCGTCACTGGTTGCGCTACTCAGTTCTCCTGTTCGTGGCAGCGATCGCCGATGGGGCTGGCGGCGGCCCACACCTCGCTGATCCAGCCGCACGACCTGAAGTGGGACCAGCACCTGGAGGACGACACCCGCTCAGCGGCGCTGACGCCGGTAATGAAGGTGGTCAGTGACATCGTCTCCCCAGCCGGCGGGCTGGTCATCCTGGCGCTGTGGTGCGGCTGGCTGCTGATCCGCCGCCATCAGCCGGTCCAGGCGGTCTCGACGTTCCTGGTGGTGGCGGTGGGCTGGAACAGCAGCGAGGTCGCGAAGATCCTGGTGGCCCGCAATCGGCCCCCGATCGCGGCCGTCCACTCCCTGGACTCGGAGATCGGCTCCAACAGCTTCCCCAGCGGCCACATAGCCTTCACGTCTCCGCCGTGGTCGCCGCCTGCATCCTGGCCCGCCACACCCGCCACCGCCTCCCGGTTGCTCTGATCGGCGCGGCCGCCATCGCGCTGGTCGGGTTCTCGCGCCTGTACATCGGCGCGCACTACCCCACCGACGTGCTCGGCTCGCTGCTGGTGTCCAGCTCCGCGATCATCTTCCTGACCGGGCTGTGGCACACCTGGCTGCTGCCGCGCCTGCACACGATCCCGGTCGTCTCCCCGCTGCTGGCGCGCTTCGGCCCGCTGGAAGTCCAGCCCACCACCTCGCAGGCATCCCCTGCCGACGGGTTCGGCTGCCGATACCGGATCCAGTCGAGCCGACGCCACCGCCACGCCGCCCGCTGAACCAGGCGCGTCCGCTTTGGCTGGTCCCGTGCCGTGCCGTGCCGCGGTGGCGCTCGGTGTGGCGGCCCTCCTGGCCCCGGGGAGCCGTTGGTGCGAACAGGCTAGGGTCCGGGCTCACTGTTCTCCTGTGCTGTCTCGCGTCGCCGGGTGATGGGGAAGGACGCGATGACGGTCAGGGCGGCCAGGGCGGCGAAACCGCAGGTCAGGGTGGTCAGTGCGGCGACGCCCGCGACCAAAAGCGGTCCGCCCGCATCGCCCAGTTCGCGGCCCAGTTCGGCCGCGCCCATGGTCTGCCCGACCCGTTCGGGTGCGGTGGCGGCGGCCAGGGCGGCAAAGCCGAGCGGGGTGATGAGCCCGGTGCCCGCGCCGATCAGCACCGCGGCCGGCAGCAGGCCGAAAAGTCCCGGGAGCATGGCGAAGCCCAGGCCCGCACCGGTCAGGAGCAGGCCGGAGCGCAGGCCGGAGGCGGTGGTGATGGTTCCGCTGTCCAGGGCGCGGCCGGCCCGGGGCTGGACGAGGGCTGCGGTCAAGGCCAGCACGGAG
>NZ_JAPVLS010000140.1:0-15648 GCF_027158125.1 Streptomyces sp. H39-C1 | reverse complement strand
GGGCCATAAAGGGCCTTAAATGAATTCCTTTCGGAATTCCAAACCCCCCATGAATTCCCCTTCGGGGAATTCTCTGTGGTTTATGTCGTGCCCCGTTGGGGCACTTGTTGAGGTGTTCTCATTCCCTTTCAGGGAATTTGCGTTGTGTTTGGTTTCGGTTTCCCTTTCCCGTTGGTCAAGGGCAAAACGGGTTCTGAATTCGCTTCGCGTATTCGGGTTGGCATTGTTCCCTCTTTGCGGGAACACCGGTTTTCCCGTCGTGCTCCTATCCGTGTGATGGCGGGAATTCCGCTTCGCTGCATTCCTTTTTGTGGGGCGTTTTCTTTCCCGAACGCTTCGCTTATCGGGGTGGGTGCGTTTCCGTCCGGCGCGGTGGTGGGTGTGAGGAAGCACGGCGGGTGCATCACGCCTTGACCTGTGTAGGTGCTGGGGTTTTGCTCCACTGTCCCGGGGGCCGGCCTCTCCTGTCCCAGGGTGGAGCTCGGGGGCCGGCGTCCCGCGTGTGCCTTTACGGAGTTCCCGGATCGGATGTCTCTGCCTTGGCTTGGTACGGGCTTCGGGGTGCGGGTTGGAAGTGATGCAGATGTAGTTTTGGCGAATATGGGGGACGCCCTCGGGGTGCTGGCCGTGTGCCGGGTCTGCCGGTTGGAGTTGGGACCTGAGTCGGTGTCAGGTGATGCATCGCGTAGGGCTGATCCCGTTCCGGGATTGGGTGGTGGGTGTCCCGGTCTCGCAATTGTATCGCGGTTTATGGGTGCCGGATTATTGATGGGTTCGCGGAGGTGGTTCGGTGGATTGCTTTCCGCTTCGAAGTGATGTGTGCATGTGCCATACGTCACTCTATCTGACGCTTAGTCAGGTAGGAATGCAATGGTGAATTGAAGGTGTGGAATGGGTGGGGGTGGGTTGGGCGGGGTTCGGGGAGAAGGGCGGGGTGGCCCTTCGGGACACCCCGGAGAGGAGACACCCGCGCCCTCTCCGGCCCCTGACCGAGGGGGTGTTCAGGGGCCGGCCACCCACCGCCCCCAGCAACCACCAAACCGGCCCTCGTCGGCGCCACATGAGCTGCCGGGTTCCAGCTTGCAAACCGCAAACGACCGGCTCACGGCCACACCCATAGGCAAGGGGCCGCTGACTGACCGCCTGATGAGGACCGGCACCCCTGCCTATGTGACGTTCGTCACTGACACATTCGCCCCCGAAATACCCATAACCATGTCGGGAGCGCAAGGGCACAATCTGCGAATCCGCAGCTCAGTACCCCTCAGCGTTCATGTCGGCCCGACTCGCAAAGCCAGGCGCTGACCACGGCAGGGCTCCCCCGAAGAGTCTTCAGCACGCCTACACGGCGAATACCGCCGTATCTGCCCACGCAGTACTCGTCTCGAGGTCAATCCACAGCCCGAACCTCCCTTGGGGTTCGGGCCTCTGCCATGCCCGCTGCTTGCTCCCGCAGCCCTGTGACCTGGGTTGCGCCACTAACCAGCGCCCTCTCTACGGTCCGGCTCATCCAGAACCTGCAAGGCCGCTCCCCCTGTCTGGACCGTCCCCGGTCTACGCCAAGGACTGAGAGCACGACGCAAGCCCACGCCCAATGCCCGGATCTCCCCAGGAGTCCCGGTCATCACCACATCCATCTGTCCCCATCTCGCTCTCGAAGGAGCCCAGATGTCGTTCTCACGCACCACCTTGGCCTCGTTGCCGGCCCTGCCCGTCGGGGCAGCCGCTGTGTTCGAGCACAGCGCGGTGTACGCGCTGGCCGCGCTTGCGCTGTGGTCAGTCCTCGCGAACCTGCCCGCCCTCATCGACGTCGCCGCGCGCTGGGGTGCCGATCAGCCGCGGCGTGAGCGGGAACGGATCGGGAACCAGGCGCTGCGTCAGATAGGGCAGACCGATCCCGAGCGGGTGGTGGCGCTGCTTGCCGGGTTGCCGCCCCTGGCCAATGCGTTCGGACACGAGCCGTCCGCGGCAGAAGGGCCCGCCCCGCCCGAATCCGTCGCCCCGCCGGGTGATGCGCCAGCGGGCGGGACGGCGGCCAGCGGGTGACCGAACGGGGTCTGATCACCCCATGACACAGATCCCGCTGAACAGTTCGAGCTGTGTCATCGAACCCCTGTTTCCCCAGGTGGTGAGCGATGGCTGCGTCACTGTTCATCTGTGTCATCAGATCAGGCGCACCCTCCGGCGCCCGTGACGCCGGTACACAAGTACACAAGTACACAGATCAGCGCGCCCACCTGGTGAAACAGGGCTCCCAGTACACAAGTACACAGGTCCTCGCCGGGCCTGACCCCCAATCCCCCAATCCCCCAGTGGGCTCCGCCACCTGGGCAAACAGGGGTTCTATCCCCCAATAGATTGGGGGATTGGGGGATTGGGGGCGCTGCCGTGAACCCGTCCTCGCATCCTTCGGAGGCCGCCCGGGTGATCTGGCGGCGGGCGGGGTGGGCGGGGCGGGATGATGTCCGGCATGACCGAGGCCGGCACCACCACCGTCACCGCCCGCGTCGAGTACGGCACCAAGCAACAGCTCGCCGACATGCGGCCGCTGTTCAAGGCCGAGCGGGAGCGGGCGCGGGCGCTGTCGAGGACGCCGCCATGGGACTGGGACGGCCTTCCGGGCCGGGAGGCCGCGGCGAAGCGGGCGCAGTGGGCGATGTACCGGGCGCACCTGCGCGAGAGCGGCGCCCTGGCCGACGCGTTGGACGTCCTAGTGGCGTTCGGGGTGCGGGCCGAGCTGGCGGCGCGCGGCTGGGATCGGAAGTGGCCGGTGCTGCCGGCGCAAGCGAAGAACCCGGGCCGCTGGCCCGGCACGCGGGACGGCGGCTGGCCGGAACGGGTGACCGTGCGGCTGCCGGCCCCGCTGGTGAACCAGGTGCTGGCCGCGTGCTGGCACACCAGCGAAGACGCGATTGGGAAACTGCGGGACTGGCGGGACAAGCACCCGGACATGCTGCCGACGAAACCGTTCCGCTACCCCGGCGAAGACGAGGCGCTGGCCGAGTACGAGGAACTGGCCGCGCAGGTGACACCGGCCGGGGACATCTGGCGGGCAGCGGTGCAGCGCGGCCTTGCAGCCGAACCGGTCATCCGCGAGCGCCAGGCCGTCGCCGTCGACGCCTGAAGTGTCACGCTGTCACGCCCCGCGCTGCAAAGAGGGCCTTAAGGGGTGTCCGACCTGGTCAGGGGTGCAGCGCAGGGCGGCGTGACAAGGGCGGCGTGACACCCGCGTGACAGGGCGGCGTGACACCTGCGGCTACTCCCGGCCGGTGCTGTCCCGCTGCCTGCGCAGCCCGCGCAGCGCGCCGCGTAGTCCGCGGTTGCGCGCTGCCTGGTTCTGGCGGCACGCCCAGCAGTGGACGCCGTCCTCGGGTGGCACGGCGACGCCGCCCTCCTCAACGTAGAGGTCGGCCGGCTCGTTCACCGGGATGCTGCAGTCCGGTGTCGCGCACGCTGCGGCGGTCACGGCTTGGGCTTCGGCTGCTTCCTCCTGGGCCCACCGTTGCAGCCTGGCCCGCTGCTCTGCCTCCCGTGCTGCCTGCTCGGCCTCACGACGGGCCTGGTCCGCGGCGTGGCGTTGGCGACGGCGGTGGTCCCAGGCCGCCTTGGTGCGGGTGTCGGTGAGCGCGGTGAGCAGCGGTTCGTACTGGCCGCGTTCCTGCGCGACCCGGCGCCAGACGGGCCCTTGCGGGCCGTGCTGTTGCAGGAGCTCCAGCGTGGTGAGGACCAGCGGCACCTTGCCGGTGAAGTCGAAGTAGCCGTCGCCGCCTTCGTACCGGCGGTGGTCGGCTGCCCAGTGCTCGCGGGTCAGCTCGGCCAGGCTCTCCATCCGGTTGGTCAGCGCGCGGTCGCCGGCTCCGGTGAAGACGAACGCCAGCGGGGGCCAGCCGGGCAGATTCGTGTCGGGGTAGAGGGTCTGCCAGTACGGCACGCCTTCCTCCCCGGCCCGGCGCGACGTCCAGGGCACAGCCGGATCCGCGACGCGGCGGCGGTAGCACGCGGCATACGCGGCCAGCTTGTCCGCGACGCGCTCCACCGGTTCGGTGTTCCTGTCCACCTCCACCATCAGCAGCGGCAGGCCGGCCTCCTTCGCCCGCAGCACCGCATCCGCCCGCACGTTGGCCTTGCCCGTGCCGGCGAGCGCGTGCGGGACCTCCGTGCGCCACGCGGCGATGTCGCCGACACCGCCCCGGGTGAACGCGATGATCGTGGCGTTCACGCCCATCGCGTGCGGGGCGCCGCCGCGTCCCGCGCCCCGGGCCCGGCCGCCCATATCCTCCGGTGCGCGCCCCAGCTGTTTCGCGGCCGCGTCCAGACCGGCGGGGGTCAGGCCCCACAGCTTCTGCGACGGCTCCCCGGTCCGGTCCGGCGCACCGAACCTCCCCGCCGGGCCCGCCGTGTTCCCCTCGGAGACCACCTCACCGGCCGCCTGCAGATCCAGCAGCGCGTTGCGGATCACCTTGTTGTCCGTCAGGTGCGGGCGCACCAGGTGCAGGATCTGCGTGGCGGTCGCCACCTTCAGCACCCCCAGCACCTTCAAGGTGTCCTTCTGGTCCCTCACCGTCGACCGCGCCTTCGGCTTCGGCTTCGGCTGTGACTCCGTCCTCGCCATGCGATGCCTCCCCGTGCGACTGCTGTGGAAGCTCTCCATGGTCGCCTGCCGGTACGACAATCCACCCCGGCCCCATTCGTCGGCCGACGCCACAGCGGCGGCCACGCGGCCCGCACAGGGCCCGCCGGAGGCCAAGAACGCCCCGTTCGAACCCTCGCGCCCGCCCCATCACCCAGCCGTACCCGTTCTCTTTCACCGGGTACAGCAGGGGGTGGGAGGCAAGAGGGTTGTCAGGGTTCCCAGTGATGTCAGGTCAAGGGGTCTGACGTGCACAAACACCGGATCGGGGCGCGCTTCTGTCGGTAGTAGTGCCGGTAGTAGAAACGGTAGAAGCAGCGGAAGGAATCCCGGGTGCCGGCCGCTGCGGCGCTGCCGAGCAGCAGCGTCATCACTACCGCCGCTTGCACCCGCTCACCGTGACGCCCGAACACCTACCGGCGCTGCATTCCCACGGCCGCAACACCACCGCGAGGAACAAACCGAACCCGACCTGGCAGCGCCGCTGTTCGGCATCCCCTTCATTGTGCACGTCACCGCCCCGACAATCCCGCGTCATCCGACGCTGGAGGCCGGCAGGACCGGGCGGTCGATGTGGTGGTGCTCCACCTCGACGCCGTACTCACCGCCCCAGGCTTCCCAGACGCGGCGGGCGACCGCTTCCGCGACCGCCACGGAACGGTGCCTACCGCCCTGGCACGCCACCGTCAGGCGCACCAGGCGGCCCCGGGGCACTTCGTCGGCCAGGGCGCGCAGCTGGACGGCGGTCCGGGCGATCAACTCCCGGGCCCCGGGCGTGGCCAGGACGTGGGCGTACACGTCGGCGTCCAATCCGGTGCGGTAGCGCATCGCGGGATCCTCGGCGGGATTACGCAGCGCGCGCCGCAGGTCGAGGTAGAGGCCGTCCGTGACGAGTTCGTGGGCGCCGTCGTGGCGGACGCCGATCGAGCTGATGACAGCGGTGACGGGACCGATCCCGTCCAGGTATGTGGTCTGCATGCCCACCACCATTCCGACCCGGCCGGTGCGGCGGAAGGAGTTGCCCGTTGCCTCTTCTCCTTGAGTCGTCAGGGCCGCCGCGACCCAGTGACCCAGTAACCCACGAGAACCTCCCGCCTGGGGAAACAGGGTTCCTACGACCCAGGAACCCAGAACAAAGCAGACGTATCTGCGGCGTTGGGTCATGGTGGATGTCCAACCCCGGACGCCGCCTCCGGACACCCGTGGGCGCCGAACGGAGGCGGCCGGGCCGCTGATCCAGGCAGCGTGCCAGGGCCGGCTGTACGTGAAGTCAGTGACGTACCGGCGGGCACGTTGACGTACACCGCCACCCAAGCCGGCACCGAACCGGCGGCTGGTCCCTCGCCCGACAAGCGGGGCGTGCCGTCTGCGTTGATCCAAAGGAGGGCAAGGGGGTCTTTGCCTGCGAAAACACGAAAGGGCAAGGGGGTGCAACCTGCGGATCACAGGCACGCCCGCCCGCAGGGAGGGTGTGTGATCCGGCGCCAGCGGCAACGTGCACCCCGTGGGGCGGGGTCGCAGGCTGGAAAGATGACCAGCGCGCCGATCGTCGTGCACCGGCTGTCGCCCTCGGGCGGCCGCCGCGTGACCGCACGGGCCCGGGACGTCGAGCAGATCCTGGGCGTGGCCTACAACGACCGCGACGTCCTGGAGTTCCTGCGCCGGGTCGGCATCGACGACCCCGCACCGCTCCTGGACCAGCCGCACTGGGTCGAGTGGCGAGGCGGCCGCCCCCACCAATGGGCCACCGCCTCCTGAACCCCCTCACCCACCGGGCGCATGCCGCTTCGTTTCGGGCCCGCACCGCTGTGACCTGGGGCAGTGATGTCGGTGGAACGCGGGCCGTGCCGTTCGCCGACCGGCATTCCGCCCTGGAATCGAACTAGAATCGAACGGTGAGCAGTGAGCAGAGTGGGGAGCAGACGGCGGGCCTGCCTGCGGCGGACGGGCCGCTGGTGCGGGTGCGGCTGCACGACGGGCAGGAGCTCTACGCCGTGGCGAAGGGGCGCCACAAGGAACGCGACGGCACCTGGTGGTACCGGCTGCAGATCCACCTGCCCGCCGCGGTCGAGCAGCGCGGCCGCCTGGTCGACGAGCCCGCGCCCGTCGACTTCGCCGCACCCGCGAGCCGGTGCACCCCGCTCGAGGGCCAGGCCTACGACACAGTGCCCACCGCCCGGCACGGCGTGGCCCCGGTGTGGCGGGTCGAGGAGCCGGTGTACTTCGGCCCCGAGCGCGGGCCGGCGCGCATCGTGCACCGCGGCGACTGCCGCGCGGTCCGCGACGTCTCCCACCCCGCCACCACCGAACAGGTCCGCGCCACCCTCGCCCAGCCCGACGGCGCACCCTGCGACGTCTGCCGCCCCGACCGGCCCCTGAGCCGCACCGCGTAACGGCGAGAAGCGGCGCACCGGGACAGCCGCTGCGCAGCTGCGCTGTTCAGCACCAGCCGTGCGGCCAGGACCCGGCGGAACCAGGCCGGTACTGACCCTGGGTCACGCAGGGAAGAAGTCGGCGTGCCCGATACCCCTTGTCCGCAGCTGTGACCTGCTGTTTGGCGCCCCACGCCGGAATTCCAACGGAACCTCAAACGGAACCCGAAACGGAAGTCCAAAGAGCAGCCCAAACGGAGCTCCAAACAGAACCCCAAACGGGACCGGGCACAGCGGCATCGAGGCGCCGGCCCCGAGTGCGCCCGCCGCCGCACCGTCCGACCGTGCCGCGTATCCGCAAGCGCTCGGTGCGCACCATGGTGCGCTGGTGCGCGCACCAAGGTGCGGTGGTGCGGTCGGTGCCGTGCGGTGGTGCGCGCACCAAGGTGCGGTCGGTGCGCATCGTCCGGCCCCACCACAGCGCACCGGCACCGGATCGACGGTGCGTGCGCACCGTGGCGATGCGGCGCGTCCGCGGTGCGCACCCGCCGCGCGGCCCGACGCGCCATCCGTCGACGGTCCAGGCCGGCTCCACCATGTACGTCATCGGTCGGCGCTGTACGCGAAGGCGATGACGTACAGCGGATCAACTGCGGCACGTCCGGAGTGCCGCCAGAGCCGCATCGCTGGGTCACGCAGCCATGGTTAGTTCCGGTGAACCCATGGTGAGTTTGCCGAGGACCGTGGTTAGTTCCGCCCGGACCCATGGTTAGTTCGCCCACCACAGCAGGGCCGGCGTTCATCCGGCTCCCAGATGAACGCGGCTCCCAGGCGATGCCACTACCAGGCACAACAGGGGGATGACCTCCCAGGTCACCTGAGAGAAACAGACATTCTGGCCGAGCTGGGAGGTCCCGTCCCATGCCTGAGAGGCGCTGGTGGGAGGGAAATTGAGGCCGGAGCAGCCGCGGCGCGTCCGGAGCGCTCCAGACCTTAGTCCTCGCTGCGCTGCGGTCGGCCTTGAGCGTACCGGCCGTGTCAAGGCGGAAACGGGAGGCGCGCCGGTACCAGCTCCGACCGGCTGAGCCGGTCGCGGCAGCGTCATTTTCGGCAGTCGACCGGGCCGGACAAGGGGGCCTGGAATGCCCGTCTTACCCCCTTGTCCAGATGCCTCGTCCGCTTCCCGCACAGCGCGATGCACTGCGCAGGCAAGGAGCTGCCGCGTCTCAGAAAGCTGGGAGCCGCGGTTGCCGGCGCATCCGAGTGCGGGCGGGGATGCGCAGCAGCTCGTGCAGGGAGGTTCCGTGCTCGGCCCACAGGCGGAGTCTGTCGCGGTCGAGCCAGTGGACGTGGTGGGTCTCGCCCCAGGTCTTGGCGTCGCGGGTGAAGCCGCCGTTGGTGACGACGAAGGCGATGTCGGCGCCGTGAACGGGACCGGCGGTGCCCTTCACCTCGTACATGGTGTGCGAGACGACCCGGCCGGCGACGGTGGTGTGCTTGCACTGCGCGACGAACACCCGCCCCGCCGGGTCCTTGCCGACGGCGTCGGCGGCCTGGTCGCCGCGCTGCCCTACATGCCGGGCGGCGATCCCGTCACGGATCATCAGATCCCGCACCGCCAACTCGAACCCGGTCGGGTCCAAGGCGTCGAGTTCGGCCAGCGTCAGGCGCAGGTCCCTCAGGCGCAGCGCGCGGGCCCGGTGCGCGGCCTTGCGCCGCGCCCACAGCACCAGGGTCACGGCGGCGGCCGCGGCGGCCAGGACCGGCAGCACGTACCAGGCCCGCACCACCGCCCCAAGCGCGGCGCGGACCACCTGCAGCACGATCAGGAAACCGAAGAAGCCGGCGACCCCGGCGGCAATGCGCTCATTGCGATGACGCGGCGCCCGGGGTACCAGGGACCGCCACCGCACCGGGCGGCGGCGGGTCACCGGGCGGCCGGCTGGGAGACGGTCGACGACGGGGTCGGCGTGCTGCTGGTGTCGGTCGAGGTGCTCAAGCCGCCGTGCAGCCACCCCCACCCCAGGACGGCCACGACCGCGAAGCCGATCCACTTGCCGCTGCTCTTCGCGCCACGGGTCGAGTTGTTGACCCAGTGGCCGCGCCGGTAGTGCTTGCCTTCGGGCATGAGGAGTCCCCCTCCACAAGCCGGCCGCCCGGTGCGGTCCGGTTCTCCTTCTGAGAGAAGCAGCCGCAACTGACAGAAAACAGTGGATCAACCGGCAAAGGCGGCATTCCAGCCACGACGTAGCGGCGGGTGTCTACCGTGCCGACCTGCGCAGCCGTCGGCGGATCCGGTGCGGACCGGCGGGAATCACGCCAGTTTTTGCACGCGCCCGCCGGTCCGCCCCTTCGGCCCGGTCAGTCGGCCGGCTTCCAGCCGCGGACCTCGATGTTGGTCAGCTGCGCGTCCGGCTGCAAGCGGCCGGTGGCGACCAACCAGCCACGCACCGCAGCCGCGACGTCGCCGCCGGCCGCGTCGACCTTGTCCTTCCACTCGGCCGCGTCGAACCCGCCGGAGCCCTGCCCGGCCCCGGGGCTGGCCCCGTAGGCGCGCTCCTCCGTGCCGTCGTTGCGCTGCACTACCCCGCGGCGCAGGCCAGGTGAGTCGATGCGGGAGCCGGCGGAGTGGGTGAAGGCGCCCTTCTTCGCCCGCACGGTGAAGGCGAGCTTGCCGCCTTCGGCGGCCGCGGTGTTCGCCACGACAGGGCGCAGGCGGGAGGCGCCGGAGGCGATGTGCTGGCGGGCAGCGCGGGCCATGGCCGACTTGCCGGGGGTGCCGACGACGTCCTTGGTGCGCACCCGCGCCCGGTGGGGCTTGGTCTCGCCCGGCTTGGCCTTGAGCAGCCGCCGCTTCACGTTAGGTGCGGCGATCCGCTTGAGGTCGGCGACGTCAGAGGCGCCGCCGGCCTGGACCTCCTGGACGACGTCGCGCAGCGCGGTGACGAACGCGGCGCCCTTGTCCTTGGTGAAGAACTGGCTCACCAGGCTCGAGTTGCGGCCGATGATGTCGCCGACCTGCTTTCGGGTGTAGCCAGCGGCCAGCAGCTCATTGGTCAGGCGGGCAGCTTCATTCAGCTGCGGGTCGGCGGGGCGACCACGCCGGCGGCGGGGGGTCATTCGCTTCCTTCCGTGGTCGACCTGCGGTCGATGCACTGCACGTCGATCTGGTCCGCCAGCCCATGCAGGGCCTGCACCAGGACGTCGACGGTCGGGCCGTCCAGGACCGGCCTGACACCGGTACCGCTCCACCCGGACCACTCCGCGCCCAGGCGGCGCAGGAGGGCGCTGACGTCGTGAGCGGAGGTGTAGAGGTGGCCGGTGCCGTCCTGGATCAGCGGCAGGATCAGCGGGTTCTCGCTCACGCGGTGGCCTCCTGCATCTCGGCCAGGGCCTCGCGGCCGATCGCCTGGTGCGAGAGCAGTTCGTCCTCGGTGCGCGGGCCCATGAGCTCCCACGGGATGTGGCCCTTCTTCAGGTAGTCGCCGGGGTTGCCGTGATAAGGCCAGGCGACGTCGGCGGTGGTGTAGATCGCGTCGGTACGAAACGCCACGATGGAGCGGGCGGGCAGGTGCAGGGCGCCCACCGACACGTCGTCCTCGCGCATGCGGGTCGACAGCAGGGCGGCCCGGGCCCCGGACCACACGCCGGCGGACCATTCGGGGTGCGCGTTGGGGTCGCGGGAGAAGCCGCTGTTCTTCTGCCACACGATGGTGTTGTCGTCGATGCCGATGATCTGCGCGCCGTCCGGGGCGTCCTGGCCGACCGGCACCGTGCCGGTCACGATGCGCGGGCGCTGCGCGAAGCCGCCGATGCCGTAGAGCAGGATGCTGCGCACGCCGCGCGAGGCGAGGCGGGCGGCTTCCCGTCCGCGTTCGTCACCGTGCAGTGCGGCCTTGGACTGCAGCAGCGACCACGCCTCCTTCAGCTTCTTGGACCACGCCTTGAGCGGGTCGCCGGACTGCCACACCAGGCCATCGAGGATCTCGATCCGCCACGGGGCGATCGGGTTGTGCAGCGCCACGTTCAGCTCCGCACCACCCGCCCACGTCACGAACGTGCGCCCGCCCTCGGACGGGTACTCCCAGGCCCGGTCGCCTGCGGCCGGGGCCGGCAGGATCCCGACGTGCTCCCAGCCGTCGGGGACGGTCACGCGCACCTGCCAGTGCGAGGGCGCGTACAACGCGTTCGTCTTCTCCTTGTCCGACATCGCCGCGAACGCCTGCGGCGTGATCCGGCGCGGGGCGCCCACCCCTGACGCCCAGGTGTGCTTGGCGTAGGCGAAGGTGCGGTCCAGCTCCACCAGGCGCGGCAGCTGCTCCGGCACGTGCGGCGGCAGGAGCAGCTCGGTGCGGCCCTGCCCGGCCGTCGCGTGCAGCAGGCCGCGGATCTCCTCCGACATCACCGGGTAACCGTCGGCCCACTTCGCGCCGGCCTTCGCGGGGATGGTGCGGGTCCACAGGTCGCGCCCGGTCTGGGAGGGGGAGCCCATCAGCACCACGTCCGACCAGTGCAGCTTCAGGGCCTTCCACAGCTCCACGAACGCGTCACGCACCGTGGCGGGGTCCGCGTCGCCGACCTCGAACCACTCCCCCACCGAGCGGATCTCGGTGTGCTGCTCGCCGCGCTGCCACCGCCCGACGGGGTTGCGCGGGTGGACCAGGTGCCCGGCCATCCGGTCCTTACCCCGAGACGCCTCCACCTTCCAGACGTCCCCGGGCGGGGCGTTGAGCCAGGCGGCGACCGCGTCGCGCAGGAACGGGTGACGGGCGGCGTCGGCGTGCCACGGGTCGCCGGCGGTGATGTAGATCCGCTCCACCGTGGCGGGCAGCACCGCGTAAACCGCGGCCAGGATCTCCGCCACGGACGCGGCGCCCAGGTCCACGCGCACCGTCTGGTCGCGGTGGACCAGGACGCCGGTGGTGGTGTCGAGGAACGCCATGGCGCGCGCCTGCTGGGTGAAGTTCGGACGGGTCGACGCCAGGTTCGGCGTCACCGCGCACCACAGGTCGCCCGCAGATCCGGCCGGGATCGACGGGAGCTCCCGCTCCGCCGGCACCGCGACCGGTGCGGCGACCTGCGCGGGCGCGGCGACGGCGGCCCCCGTCGCGGGGACGTCGTCGTGCTCCTGGTCGTCGCCGTCGGTCACGGCGTCGACCTGAACGGGGGGCGCCGGTGTGTCGACAATGTCGGTGACTTCGGGCACCACTTCGGCGGCCGCGGCCGCCAGTTCGGAGCGGCGCAGGTCCGGGACGACCGCACCCGGGGCGGTGATCGTCTGTGCGGGCGCCTGCGGCACGCTGTGATCATCCGGGCGCGCGGGTGCCGGTGCGGGCGTGGCAGGCCCGGAGACGGGCGCTGAGGGGCCCAGGGAGGGCACCAGGGCGACCACGTCGATCACCGCCAGGCCGGCGGCCGGGGCGAGCTTGTCGGCGGACGCCTTGGCGTACGCCCCCAGCGCGGTCACCCGCTTGTCCCGATCCGCCGTCAGCTTCGCCAACGCGGCCGCAGCCTTCTTGACGTCGTCCCGCACCCGGCGCAACTCGCCCAGGCCGGCGGTGTAAGCCTTCGCATCCATCACTGATCCCCTCCCACGGTGATCTCGATCTGTCCCCACGCGGCCTCGGTCTGTGCAGGTCGGGGGCCCATCAGCGCTGCGCCATGTCGACGAACCGGGAATAGTGACCTTGGAAGGCGGTGGTGATCGTGGCGGTGGGCCCGTTGCGGTGCTTGGCCACGATGAGATCGGCCTCACCCGCGCGGGACGATTCCTTCTCATAGGCGTCCTCGCGGTGCAGCAGGATCACGACGTCGGCGTCCTGCTCGATCGCACCGGACTCGCGCAGGTCCGAGACCACTGGAATCTTGTCGCTGCGCTGTTCCGGTCCCCGGTTGAGCTGCGCCAGAACGACGACAGGGACTTTGAGTTCCTTGGCCATGAGCTTGATGTTGCGGGACATGTCAGCGACTTCGACCTGGCGGTTTTCGTAGCGCTTGCCGCCGCTGGTCAGCAGCTGGAGGTAGTCGATGATGACCAGGTCCAGCCCGTCGGTCTGCTGCAGGCGCCGGCACTTGGCCTTGATCTGGGTCACGGTGGAGTCGGTGCTGTCGTCGATGTAGAGGGGGGCTTCGGCGATCCGTGGCGCGGCGCGGGCGATGGACTGCCAGTCGTCAGGGGTGGGGTCGCCGTCGCGGATGTGGTGCAGCCCGACCCGGGCCTCGGCGGAGGCGAGGCGGTCGAGAATCTCGTCTTCGTCCATTTCCAAGCTGAAGAACGCGGTCTTGCGGCCGTTGTGGATGGCCGCGCCGCGCGCGAAGTCCAGGCCGAGTGTGGACTTGCCCATCGCGGGCCGGGCCGCGATCACGATCATCTGTCCCGGGCGCAGGCCCTTGGTCAAGCTGTCCAAGTCGGCGAAGCCGGTGGGCACGCCGAGGACGACACCGTGCTTCTGCCGGTGCTCCAGTCGGTCCACCCACCCGGCGAAGCGCGCGCCGACCGCCACGGTGGTGGTTTTCTCGCGCAGTCGGATCGCCTTGTGGAGCTCGCCGCCGGCAGCGTCGACGATGTCGTCGGCGTCCCCGTCGCTGTAGCCCAGCTGCACGATGCGGGTGCCGGCTTCCACCAGGCGCCGCACCTTGGCGCGGTTGGCGACGATCTCGGCGTAGTACTCGGCGTTCGCTGCGGTCGGTACCGCGTTGACCAGGGTGTGCAGGTAGGGTGCGCCGCCCACCCGGATCAGCTCGCCGCGCGCGGTCAGTTCACCGGCCACCGTGATGGGGTCGGCCGGCTCGCCCGCACCGTACAGGCGCAGGATCGCGGCGAAGATCGTCTGATGGGCGGGGCGGTACAGGTCCTCGCCGCTGTCCAGGACCTCGACCACATCCCCGATCGCGTCCTTGGACAGCAGCATGCCGCCCAGCACCGCCTGCTCGGCGTCCAGGTCCTGCGGGGGCACCCGCTCGAACGCGGGCCGGTCTTCGGAGTCATCAGCGCGCCGGGGGCGCGGAGCTGTCGTGGTCATCGCAGGTCTCCGGTGGTTTCGGCCGCCGGAGCGGAATCGGGATCGGGCTGTTCTGCCAGCTGTTCCAAAGCCCGTGCCGCCTCGGCACGGCGCGCTTCGAACTCCTCCTGGCGAGCGCGGTCGGCAGCGCTGCGCGCAGCTGGTGTGGTGCGGGTCGGCGTGCGCGGTCGACGGCTGGCAGGCACGCCGTCGCGGGCGGAGAGGGCGCGCTTGGTCTCCTCCAGGGCGAACCGGGCTGCCTTCTCGATTTCCGGGTCCACGGCGATCGGGCCCGTCGCAGGGGCGGGCGACTCCGTACCTGCACCACACGGCACGCACTGCGCCGCGGCCCGGAACGGGTGCTGCGGGCAGGGCTGATCCGCAGATCCAACCGGGGCAGGAGCAACGGCAGCAGCGGGACGGAACCGCGTCAGCTCCTTGATCCGGGTCCCGAGGGTTGCCGCGTGGTTGTAGATCGTGCCCGGCCGGTACTCGGTGAGCTTCGCAGCGAGAGCCGGTCCCAGCTCCCAGCCCTGGACCCAGGCAATGCTCAGCAGCAGAGGCGAGTACTTCCTCGCCTTCCCGTAGCCGACGGCCCAGTCGCCCGGCAGGTTCGACAGGAAGTCGAAAGCGGCGGCGAGCTCAGCGGGGGTGGGTGTCCGCGCGGAGCGCATCGCCTCCTCCTCCCCCGTTTGTGTCCGGGCCCCGATGGGACCGGTGGGGCCCGTGGGGGGGGAGGAGGGGGTAGTTACCTCCCCCGGGGGGGGTGTGGGGGGGGAGGCGCTACCGCTTCCCGGAACGCCGGAAGCATTCTGACCTGCGGGAATGCGTCGGCCACCGCTTCCCGGAACACCGGATCCCTGAACGACAGTTCCGGCGTTCGGGGAAGCGTTCTGACCTGCGGTTTCTTCGATCTTACCGATTTCGCTGTCGGACGCTTCCGGCGTTCCGGGAAGCGTTCCGACCTGCGGTTCTTCCGGAGCGTCGTCGTGACAGCCAGAGGGCTTGAAGGGGTCGCTGCCGACCTGCTGCGCCTGCCAGTCCGGATTCCACGCGGGGTTGTCGTACACGTCGTACGCGATGGGCCCCTTGCGCCCCGGGTGCTTCACGTTGGGCAGTTCGGCACGCCGCACGTACCCGGCCGCGATCAGGCGCGTGTACGACTCGTAGACAGCGTTCTTCCCCACCAGCTCGTCCGCGTTCTTCGACGACCGGATACCGCGGGCCTTCAACTGCTCCCACACCTTGGGCGGGGTAGGAGTGGCGCCCTCGGCGATGTTGAAGAGCAACTGGAGCATGACGACGTAGTCCAAGCTCTGCACCAGGTCGGTCCCGATCCCGATCCGGCCAGGAACTGAGACGCCGCTGACGGGAGCCTTCCCCCGCCGCAGAACGCCGGACTCATCAATGCCGTGCTGATCGGTCATCGTCCCGCCCCCGATCCGGACCCCAGCGCGGCACCCTGCTGCGTCGGCCGGCGGGGGACGGTAGAGCGCGGGATGCTGCGGCACATAGACATGCCGCAGATCATCAGCCGATTTGCCTGTGCATAGATTTCGCTGGTGCCAGCGGCGCCTGTGGACAGAGCGGCGCCAGTGGAGGGCGGGGTGTTCCGGCAGGTGGGCATGCCGCTGATCTTTTGGCG
>NZ_JAPVLS010000013.1:97923-159457 GCF_027158125.1 Streptomyces sp. H39-C1 | reverse complement strand
CCCTATGTGGGCGCGAGCGAATACGAGAACCAGGGCGAGCGGGTGGTTGCGGGGCAGCGGTTGATGCAGGCCGCGAGCGACATCTTCCTCGGCTGGCAGCGGGTGGACGGGATCGACGGGCGGCGCCGTGACTTCTACATCCGTCAGCTGCGTGACTGGAAGGGCATCGCCCAGCCGGAACTGATGGTGCCGAGGGGCATGAGGGCGTTCGGCGAGGTCTGTGGCACCACCCTGGCCCGCGCCCACGCGAGGTCCGGTGACCGGATCGCGATCGCCGGATACCTGGGGCGCGGCGACGTCTTCGACCGTGCACTGACGACCTTCGCCGAGAGCTACGCCGACCAGAACGAGCGAGACCACCAGGCGCTGGTGAAGGCGGTCAAGGACGGCCGGGTCACCGCCGCGCAGACCGAACCCGACTCCTCCTGAGCGGGCCGGGAGGGGGATACGGACGGCGCCCCGTCCGGAGCGTTCCGGTCAGGACGCTGGGCCATCGGAATGGCAACCCGGCCGTCGTCGTCCGGTAGGCACCGGCACACCCGGGAGCATCGTCGTCGCGTGATATCACGGCAGGGAAGACCTCGCGTGCCCGCCCGCCAGTGCTGAGAGACGGTGATCATGTCGGCCGACGGTGTCGGACAGCCGGGGGCGATCCCCAAGGACCCTTTCGCCCTGGTCCGCGCCCGCGGGTATCCGGTCCTGCTGGTGGTGGCCGCGGTGCTCGGTGTCCCGGTCTCGGCGGCGGCGTTCGGCTATCTCGCCCTCGTCTCCGAACTCCAGTCGCTGACCTACAAGGATCTGCCCATGGCACTGGGCTTCCACGGAACGCCGTCCTGGTGGCCGGTGCCGCTCGTCGCCCTGGCGGGACTCCTGGTCGGCCTGACCATCCGGTACCTGCCGGGCGGGGGCGGCCACAAACCGGCCGAGGGGCTCGCGGCCACGGGTCCGACACCGGCGATCGATCTGCCCGGCATCGCGCTCGCAAGCGTCGCCTCGCTCGTCCTGGGCGCCGTCCTCGGCCCCGAGGCGCCGCTGATCGCGCTCGGCAGCGGGCTGGCCGTCGGCGCCGTACGCCTGGTCAAGAAGGACTTTCCGCCGGACGCGACCGCCGTGGTGGGGGTCGCCGGGAGCTTCGCCGCCATCAGCGCGCTGCTGGGGTCCCCGCTGCTCGGAGCGTTCCTCCTGATGGAAGCGTCCGGACTCGGCGGGGCAATGCTCGGGATGGTCCTGGTTCCGGGGCTGCTCGCGGCCGGAGTCGGCTCGCTCATCTTCACCGGCCTGGGCTCGTGGACCGGCCTGGGCACCTACTCTCTGGGCCTGCAGCAGGTGCCGCACACCGACCGGCCCGACATCGCCGCGTTCGGCTGGGCCATCGTGGTCGGGGTGGCAGCGGCCCTCGTCGGCACGGGGATCCGCCGGCTCGCCCTCTTCCTGCAAGCACGGGTTGAGCGGAGGCGGGTGGTGGCCACCGTGTTGGCCGGCACGGTGGTCGGCGTGATCGCGCTGGTCTACGCCGAAGGGACGGGCAAGGAGGCGTCCGGGGTGCTGTACTCCGGGCAGAGCGCGCTCGACCCCCTGCTCGAAGGGTATGCCGGGTACTCGGTGGGCACCCTCGTGGTACTCGTGGTCTGCAAGGCGCTCGCGTACAGCGTGTCCCTGAGCAGCTTCCGGGGAGGCCCCAATCTTTCCCGCGATGTTCGTGGGAGCGGCGGGCGGGCTCGCCCTCGCCCATCTGCCCGGACTGGACGTGACGTCCGGCTTCGCGATGGGCATCGGCGCGATGTGTGTGGCGATGCTGAAACTGCCGATGACCTCGGTGCTGCTGGCCACGCTGCTGCTGGGAGCGGAGGGTCTCACCGTGATGCCGCTGGTGATCGTCGCGGTCGTGGTGTCCTACGTCATCTCGCTCCGACTCACCCCGGTTCCAGCCGACGTTCCCGCCGACCTTCCCGCGGACGTTTCCGGCGGTCACCCGTAGCCCTCGCCCGATACCAACTTCGACCTGGAGGCCGTACGTGTCCGAGAGCCCTACCGGGCAGCAGATTCTGCTGCGCCATGGTGAGCAGACCGCCGTCATTGTGGAACTGGGCGGTGCGTTGCGCGACTACACGGTCGAGGGTCGCCCGGTGCTCGACGGCTTCTCGGCCGACGAGCGGATCACGGGAGGCCGCGGTCAACTCCTCGTGCCCTGGCCGAACCGGATCGGCCAGGGCCGGTACCGCTGGAACGACCAGGACCTCCAACTGCCTTTGACCGAGCCGGAGAGCGGCAACGCCATTCACGGGCTGCTGCGCTGGATGTCCTGGCAGGTGGTGGAACGTGAGGAGCACCGGGTACTTCTGGGCGCCACCCTGTGGCCGCAGCCCGGCTACCCGTTCCACCTCGACGTCCGCGTGGGGTACGTGCTCGGGGCGGACGGACTGATGGTGACAGTGGTCGCACGTAACCTCGGTGAGGACACGGCACCCTACGGCGTTGGCCAGCACCCCTACCTGACCGTGGGCACCGAGATGGTGGACGACGCGGTGCTCCTTGTCCCGGCCCGGAAATGGCTTCCACTCGACGATACGGGTATGCCCGTCGCGGCCGAGGATGTGACGGGATCACCCTTCGACTTCCGCACGGCCAAGGCCGTCGGCGGGCAGCGCCTGGACACGGCCTTCGCCGAACTGGAACGGGACTCCTCCGGCCGGGCCGTCGTGCGCCTCGCACACCCCTCGGGTTCGCACGGCACCGACCTGTGGCTCGGGGAGGGCACCGGGTTCGTGCAGGTGTATACCGGAGACACCCTGCCGGAGCGGCGACGCCGGGGTATCGCGGTCGAGCCGATGTCCTGCCCGCCGAACGCCTTCCGGAGCCGAGACGGTCTGGTGGCACTCGCACCCGGCGACCTGCACACGTTCCGGTGGGGTCTGCACGTGTGGCGCCAACAGGACTGACGGCACGTGGCAGGACGCGCGGTTACTCGAACCGTGTGGGGTCGCCCGCCCCGCGGCGGAGGATCTCGGTCTCGCCGCTCGAGAAGTCGATGACGGTGGTGGGCTCGGTGCCGCAGTCGCCCGAGTCGACCACGGCGTCCACCACGTGGTCGAGCAGTTCCTTGATCTCCCAGCCTTGCGTCATCGGCTCCGCCTCGCCGGGCAGCAGCAGGGTGCTGGAGACGAGTGGCTCTCCGAGTTCGGCCAGCAGCGCCTGCGTCACGACATGATCCGGGATGCGCACGCCGACGGTCCGCTTCTTGGGGTGCTGCAGCTGGCGCGGCACTTCCTTCGTCGCCGGCAGGATGAAGGTGTAGCTGCCCGGTGTCGCCGCCTTGACCGCGCGGAACACGTCGTTGTCGATCTGTACGAACTGCCCCAGTTGGGCGAAATTCTGGCAGATCAGAGTGAAGTGGTGCCGGTCATCGAGGTTCCGGATGGACCGGATGCGGTCGATGCCCTCGCGGTTGCCCAGCTTGCAGCCCAGCGCGTAGCAGGAGTCCGTGGGGTACGCGACCAGCGCGCCCGACCGAATGCTGTCGGCCACAGCGCTGATGCTGCGCGGCTGGGGATTCTCGGGATGTACGTCGAAGTATCGTGCCATCGGGCAAGACTAAGGCGCTTCTTCGGATCGGTATGCCAACCGAAGGGGGACACGGTGATCCAAGATCATGTGAGTCTCCACGACAGCCGGCAGCAGCCGACCTCCACTACGATCAGGCAGGGGATCCGCACAGTTGAGGGCAGGTACGGTCGCTGCCATCACGGGGGCACCGCAACGCGGGTTTCATCTTGAGACGCCAGGTCAATGCACCGCGGCGGCCGGGACACCTGTGCTCCCGGCCGCCCGGCTGCCCGGAGGGAGCTCAGTTCCACCCAGGCCGTGTGCTCATCGGCGGGAACGCGAGGCCGGTCGGCGTGTTGAGGCCGGTGGAGGCAAGCGTGACCTGCCCGCCGCCCGTCTCCCGGACTCGCACCACCCGGTTGTTGAAGGCGTCGGCCACATAGAGGCCGCCGTGGGTGTCGAGCGCGAGTCCCAGCGGATCGCTCAGACCGGCGATGGGCACCGTGCTCTGCTCACCACTGTCCGCGGCCACTTTCACCACGCGGTTGTTGCCGCTGTCGGAGATGTAGAGGTCACCCTTGGCGTTCAGGGCCAGCCCGGTGGGCTGGGACAGGCCGACGGTGGGCACGGTGGTCTGACTGCTCCCGTCCGCGGAGACCTTGACGACCCGGTCGTTGACGAAGTCGGAGATGTACAGCTCCCCATCGGCCTTCAGCGCCAGCCCCCAGGGATGCAGCAACCCCGTGGTGGGGACGGTCGTCTGACCGCTGCCGTCGGCGGACACCTTGACGACCCGGTCGTTGAAACTGTCGGCGATGTAGAGGTTGCCGGCGGCGTCGACGGCCAGCCCCAGCGGGCGCGACAGGTCGACGGTGGCCACTACGGACTGCTCCCCGCCGTTCGGGGCCAGCTTCACCACCCGGTTGTTGCCGGTGTCGGAGACATAGAGATTTCTGGCGGCGTCCCACGCCATACCGGTCGGACGCACCAGGCCGTCGAAGGGAACCGTCGTCTGACCACCTCCGCCTGCGGGCAGTGTCACCACCCGGTTGTTGCCGTAGTCGGACACGTACAGCGGCAGGCCGGCGGGCCGGCCCGCGTCACCGGCCTGCGTCGCGTCCGCCGATCCGATCGGCAGCGCACAGAGCAACAGCAGCCCTGACACAGCCGCCAGCCGCCGGGTCCACCCCCTGTTCGTGCGGCCGGCAGCTGCCGAAGGTTCGCGCGTTCGTGCTCCCGCTGTCCTGAGTTTCACGACTCACCCATCTGTTCTGGACGGTCGGCCCGTCGCCGTACTGGCCTGCGGAAAGGGTCGGCACCGCGCGATTGCATGGAACGGCGCCGCTGCTGTGACGGGCGGTCACCCACGGCCGACAGGACCGCCGGACGCCCGCTCGGTCCGTCAACCGCCGACCCTAGGAAGCAGTGCCGGGGGAGTGCGGGAGCCACGCCATCGACCGGCCCGGCGGCCACTCCAATGCTCCGTGCCCGACGGCGGGGAATACGGCCACTCATCCGAACCTCCCGGCCTCCGGGGTCGCCGCGGTGGCGCAGGCGGGGCGGGTCCGGGCGCAGTAGGAGCGTGCGGCCGCGAGGAGGGCGAAGCCCAGGCCGCCGGAGGCCATTCCACCGAAGGCGGCCAGCCAGAGAGTCCCGCAGAGGGTGGCGCCGAGATCGGCGTCGAGTTCGGGGGCCGGCAATACTCCGAGGGCGGCGAGCGGAGCGTAGATCACCAGGAAGACCCCGTACACCGACAGGCCGAACGCGGTCAGCCAGGCCGGGATCAAGGGCAGCAGACGCGGTACACGGCGCCTGGACAGAACGAGGGTCCAGCGGGGAAACACCTGCCCCCACGGGTACATGAGTCCGATCAGGAGAAAGAATCCGAGTCCCGCGGCGGATCGGGGGCACCTCCCGGCGGTGGTTGGAGGAGCTACTTCGGTGACGCTCCCTGGTTCTGGGCCTGGGCCGCCGCAGCGCTGAGGACGTGGTCGCGTGACTCGGTGACCGCGTGGCGCAGGGCCGGCAGGTCGACACCCAGGACCTGGCCGTTCCACTTGCGGACCTGTCCGGCGATGAACACGGCGGCGATGTTGCGGGGGTCCGAGCCCAGGACGACGGTGCCGACCGCATCGTTGAGGGGCATGGTGTTGAGATCCTCGGCGTCGATGAGCAGAAGGTCGGCTTGCTTGCCGGGAGTGAGGGAACCGGTCGTCTCCCCGAGACCGTTGGTCCTGGCGCCCTGGAGGGTCGCGAAGTCGAGAACGTCGTGGGTGCTGATCCGGTGCGGCTGGTCCGTGGTTCCGTGGGCGGCGTTGACCGCCCGCATTCGCTGGATGGTGTGCAGAGCCCGCATCTGGGTGAACATGTCGCTGGCCAGGGCGACCTCGACGTCGATACCGAGGCCCGGCCGGATGCCGGACGCCAGTGCCTCGTCGATGGCGGGGATCGCGGAGTCCAGGCCGATCTGGGCATCGGAGGTGGGCGCCAGGGACACGGTGCTTCCGGTGTCCTGGCCTGCCAGGCCTGCGGCGTCAGACCGGTGCAGTGGATGAGCGTCACCTGCGGCGTCAGCAGGCCCTCCTTCGCCCAGCGGAGAACGGCCGCGGAGGAGGTGGCACCGAGGACCGCATCGATACTGACCCCGATGCCCAACTCCGCTGCGGAGCGGGCGAGCTGCGGCCCGTAGGCGAGGTCGGGTCCGGCGATCTCATCCGTCGCCAGCGCCGCCAGGCGCAGGGTGAGCAGCGGGTGATCGCCGGTGAAGTACCGGTCGTGCAGGCGGGTGAGATCGCCGGGCCACTGCCGGTCCCAGTCGCCGAAGTGCGGGCCCATGGAGGCGTGCACACCTCGGATGCCCGTGTCGATCAGGGCCTGGACGGCCTGGTCGGAGTGGGCGGGGGTGCGTGAGTTGTGCGAGAAGTCGAGCATGCAGGTGATGCCGTTGTCGATCGCGGTGAGGGCGGCGAGCCGGGTGCCGACCTACATGTCCTGGGGACGGTAGACCGGGGCCAGTCCGGCGAGGGTGGTCATCACGTAGTCACCGAGGTCGTTCACGTCCGGCATGAGCCGGCGCAACTGCGCCTCCCAGGCGTGCCGGTGCGTGTCGACGAAACCGGGGGAGAGGATGAAGCCCTTCGCGTCGATGACCACGGCGTTCTCTGCCGCCCCCTGGGAGATCAGATCGGTTGCCACCGCACGGATGATGTCCCCTTCGATCAGGACGTCCGCACACGTCAGGACACCGTGGGCGGGATCCATGGTGACGACGGTGGCTCCGGTGATCAGAACCCGGCGGTCGGGGTCTCCGGACTGGTTGTTCAACGCGTCGATCAGTGCGCTCGCATCGCGTCGGAGGTTCATGGGTTGGTCCTTGCCTGTCGTGCGGTGGGGCGGGGGGACAGCAGTCGCCCTCGTGGGGTGGTCGTCCGGGTGGACCGGGTGGTGATCACGGAGTCGGCTTCCCGCCTTCGCGGTGGAACACATAGCCGGCGTGGTGCAGGACGTCGCCACGGAAGTCACCGGAGGCGGTGAAACCTGAGTCGTCGGCGTACTCGATGCGTGCGCCCGTGACCTGGTAGCTGCCCGTGTAGGCGCTGGTGCGGGTGCCACGAGCCTCGTCGTAGCGGCCGTTGGGCAGCAACTCCTGGCGGATGTGCCCGTCGGCGGTCACCCACATCCCGAGGTAGGGATGTGGGCCCGAATCCGGTGCGTATGAGGAGGTCATGGCCTCGACTGTCGCCGTCGTGAGCTGTGACAACCAGGGCTGAGGCAATCCTGGGAGCGCGGTTCCTAGGTGCGGCGCACCCTGCCTCGGGAAGTGGGAGGATCGCGCGGCGACTTCGGTGTCGAAGCACGGACAGCGGTAAGCGCAACCTTCAGGTGCCGAGTCGCTCGACGAGGAACTCGATGATCTCGTTCCTGGCCTGCATGGTGGGGTGACCGTCCTGGTCGACAAGGTGTGCTGTGACGACGCTGTGGGCGCATCCGACGACGTCACGGAAGAAGGGCGGAGGGTCGGTGTTCGCCGTCTCCGCCTGGAGTACGCGGCCGTCGAATGCGTCGCCGAGCAGCGCCTGGTAGGCCGCGAACCGCCGGCCGGTGCACCACGTGTCGTTGTCGAAGCGGTAGGCGAGAACCTTCAGTCCGTCTCTCGTTATGCGTTCAGCCACGGCGGCCGCGTCCTCGTCGCTGATCTCCAGAGCGCCGGGGTCGTCGAGCGGAAGCGACGGATGGTTGACCACGGGTGCGATGACCGCGGGTTCGAGTGCCATGGTCAAGGCGAAGTTGCCGGTGAAGCAGAGACCGACGGCGCCGACGCCGGGTCCGCCGCACTCGGCGTGCGCCAGGCGGGCGAGGCCGCGCAGCCAGGTGACGACGGGGCTGGTGCCGCCACCGGCGAAGGCTCGGAACTCGGCGCTGACGCACGCGCGTCGGACGACGGTCTCGCGTGCCTCCGCGAGTGGATAAGCGCCGTCGACGCCGAAGAGTGAGGGCATGTACACGGAGAATCCGGCATCGCGCACCCAGCGCGCGAACCGTGCGACGTCGGGGCTGATACCCGGCATCTCGGGCATGAGGATGACGGCCGGTCCTGACCCGGCGACGTACACGGTCTTGTCGACGCCATCGACGCCATCGACGCTGACGGCCCTGCGTGCGAAGTCGTCCAAGGGGTCGCTCTGTCCTCGCATGATGGTCATGACCCAGATGGTGAGGCGTGACCGCCGTCCGGAGTAGTGGCGGCATCGCCATGTATCCCGGTAATATCGCCACCCGTCACATGGTCGGAGGCACTGCATGAGTCCGCTGCGAGTCGGGGTGCTGGCCTACCCCGGGTGCTTCGCGTCGGAAGTCTTCGGAGTCCCGGACCTCCTGACGATGGCCACCCATGTCGCCGCGGCGCAAGGATCGCTCGAGCCGGCCTATGAGACGTCGGTCGTCTCGCCCCGGCGACGGGTGATCGCGTCCGGCGGCTCGGCCATCGACGTCTCGGCGGTTCGCCCCGTCGACGTCCTGATCGTGCCGGGTTTCGAGCTGTCGCCCACCCTCGATCTCGACGCCACACTCGCCGGCCTGGGACCGGAAGTAGCTGCGATCCGATCACAGGCGGCCTCGGGGACCGCTGTCGTATCGATCTGCGTGGGTGCCTTCCTGGTCGCTGAAGCCGGCCTGCTCGGCGGGCGCGAAGCGACCACGTCCTGGTTGTTCGCGGACCGGTTCGCCCGCAGATACGCCGACGTGCGCCTGCGCCCGGAGCGTCTGGTCGTGACGGACCGGGGCGTGACGACCACAGCCGCTTTCAGCGCCATGTACGACTTCGCGCTGCACTTCATCCGCGAGCACGACGGTCCCCGCATCGCCCGCAGCACCGCGCGGATCGCCCTGGTCGACGATGCACGTTCCACGCAGGCCCCCTACGTCGATCCAGGGCTCATACCCACGGTGGGCAGGGAGTTCTCGCTCAGCGTCAAGCGGTGGCTCGACCAGAACCTGAGTACCCGCTACGACCTGCCCGTCCTCGCCCGGGAGTTCCACGTCAGCACGAGAACCATGCTCCGTCGCTTCGGCGACGAAACCGGCCAGACTCCACTCGCGTACCTGCACACGGTCCGGGTGCGTCGAGCCAGACAGCTGCTGGAGACGACCGACAGGGCAGTCGCGAGCATCGCCGCCGACGTCGGGTACCGCGATCCCGGTGCGTTCGGCGACATCTTCGCCCGGCACACGGGCCGGCGGCCGAGGGAGTACCGCGTGATGTTCCACCGCCGCGGCGACCAGCACGAGCCGACCCCGACGAACTGAGAGGCCGCGCAGACAGGCGTGCGTTCCTGGGCGGCGGACCGGGCGTTCGCCCCATCGGTGGGTCGTCCGCGCTCGTACCCTCGCAGTGGCCTTCACGCCTCCCATTGTCTGCGGGTTGGTGCCTGGATCGAGCTGGGTCCGGCGGCCCCGTGCACACGGCGCTGAAATCGTCACCCCTGACCGTGTGTCAGGGTGCGGTCAGGGTTGTGCGGGGGGCGCCCCGGACGTCGTGTGACGGCGCCCGAAGCCAAGCTGTGCCTCATGACCCGAACGAAGAGTCTCACCATCGCTCTTGCCGCCACTGTGGCCGCCGGCGTACTGACACTGGCCACGGCCACCGCGTCGAACGCCGCCGCACTGCCGCCCAAACCGTCCGGCCCCGGTATACCCACATCTTTCGACTACCGCGACTGTCCCCAGCTCCCGTCGGGCGCCGATCCCGCCGCCTGGCGCTGCGAGGTGATGGTCGCCAACATCCGCCTGGCAACCGGCAGGATCCCCGCCGTCGACGTGCCGTTGACCGTCACCCACTCGGAGGGCCCGCTGCCCGACGGCACCACCGGCCAGGTCTTCGGCGCGATGCACGCCCGGTCGGTCGCCGTTCCCGGCATCCCCGGCCTGAGGATCCAGCCCGAGTACGCCGGTCACGCCGACTTCATCGGAAACGGCACCATCCGTGGCTCCATCGATATCACGCTCCGCCTCCAGTACCCGGGCTCACGGCGGACCTGCGCCATCGGCTCCGACCGTGCACCGCTGACCATCAACTCCACCGCTTACGGGCCCACGCAGTGGGTGTCCCAGCAACCGCCGATCATCAAGGGGGAGATGTACGACAGCACGTTCGCGGTACCTGGTGTGAATGGCTGCGGCCCGATCGTCGACCGGCTGTTGGACCGCGGGTTCGCGCTGCCGTCGCCGGCCGGCCGCAATCAGTTCTCGCTGGTCGGCTACTACAGCTTCCGCACACACGCGGACCTGACCGGTCAGGCGTGAGCGCATACTGCGGCGCGGCCCCGTCCAAGGCCACGGGGGCGATGAACGGGGCCGGCTCATGCCGGTCAGGAGACGTTGTCGTGAGCGAGCGGGACGTCGGCTCAGCTGTGCGGCTTCACCTGACCGACGTCAGGTGAGGGACTTCATCGACGCCGGGTCGTAGGCCGCCAGCTCTCCGAACCGACCGTCCAGCACCTTCGTGGCCCATTGCGGGTCGTTGAGGAGCGCGCGGCCGATGGCGACCATGTCGAACTCCTCGGACTCCATACGGTCGAGGAGGTCGTCGATGCCCTTGACGGCGGCGCCCTCGCCCTGGAAAGCCTTGTGGAAGTCGCCGTCCAGGCCGACCGACCCGACGGAGATGGTGGGCTTGCCGGTGAGCTTCTTCGTCCAGCCGGCCAGGTTCAGGTCGGCGCCGTCGAACTCCGGAACCCAGTAGCGCCGTGTGGAGGCGTGGAAGGCGTCCACCCCGGCTTCCGCCAGCGGGGTCAGAATCGCCTCCAGCTCCTGCGGGGTCGCGGCGAGGCGCGCGCGGTAGTCCTGCTGCTTCCACTGCGAGTAACGGAAGAGGATGGGGAAGGAGGGGGAGACGGCGGCGCGGACCGCGGCCGCGATCTCCGCCGCGAACTTCGTACGGGCCACCGGGTCGCCGCCGTACGCGTCGGTGCGGCGGTTGGTGCCTGCCCACAGGAACTGGTCGATCAGATAACCGTGCGCGCCGTGCAGCTCGACCCCGTCGAAACCGAGACGCTCGGCGTCGGCAGCCGCCGTCGCGAACGCCTCGACGACGTCGTCCAGGTCCTGCTGCGTCATCGCCTTGCCGGTGACCTCGGCGCCCTCCGTGCCGATCCCGGAGGGGCCCACCACCGGGGCGTCCGCGTAGGGAGGATCCCCCGCGTTGCGCACCATGCCGATGTGCCACAACTGCGGCACGATCGCGCCGCCCGCAGCGTGCACGGCGTCGGCGACCTTGGCCCAGCCCGCCAGTTCCGCCTCACCGTGGAAGCGCGGAACGCGGTCGCTCTGCCCGGCCGACTCATGACCGACATACGTGCCCTCAGTGATGATGAGGCCGACACCCGCGGCGGCGCGACGGGCGTAGTACGAGGCCACGTCCTCACCGGGAACACCGCCGGGGGAGAACATCCTGGTCATGGGTGCCATCGCGATCCGGTTCCGGACGGTCAGGCCGTTGAGCGAGACCGGCCGGGACAGGATCCGGGCCGCGCGGTCGGCAGGGGCGGTGGGGGACACGAGGGCTCCTTGTGGGAGGAGGAACGGTAAGAACAATGAGAAGAAGGTGCATAACGGTCGGTATGTGCATATGCATCGAGCTCCCCCCATGGCAACCGATCCGCTCGTCTCGGGATTCCGCCAGCCGCCCATACGTCGTTGTGATCCTCGATACAGCCAGGTGAGGAGATGCAGGCGGCGGAGTCCCCGGACTGCCCTCAGCCCTGCTGTCCCCGGCGCGGGCGAGCGGTTGCTTCATGCTGATCGGCGACCTGAGGATTGCCCCGCAACTGTTCGCCGGCACGGGGACTCACCTGGGAAATGAGCCGCAGAGTCCTCTTGATATGGTGCGCCGATGTCAGCGATCAAGAAGTTCCAAGTCACCTTTGACTGCGCAGAACCTGAGCGCCTCGCTCGCTTCTGGTGTGAGGTGTTGGGGTACGTCGTACCGTCGCCCCCGGAGGGGTTTGCCACTTGGGATGACTTCAAGCGCTCGCAGCCGCCTGAGCAGCGGGATTCATGGTTCGCCTGCAGTGATCCCTCAGGTGTGGGCCCGCGACTCTACTTCCAGCGTGTCCCCGAAGGGAAGGCTGCCAAGAATCGGGTGCATCTTGATGTGCGGGTCGGCACCGGTCTCGTGGGTGACGAGCGCCTCGCCGCACTTGAGGCCGAGTGCGCACGGCTGGTCCCGCTCGGCGCGGTACACGTGCAAACGCTGTATGACGGCAATGATTCGTGCATTCCGATGCAGGACATCGAGGGCAACGAGTTCTGTATCGACTAACCGGCCGCAGGGTGGAGGCCGACGGCGGGCCAGCGATCGCCAGATCTGCCGACGCAGGCTGCGCCGGGCCCACGGGGCATGACGGCTCAGGCGCCGAAGGTGCGGGGGCCGGTAGTTCGAGGAAGCCATCCAGCAGTGAACGGTCGGCGTCCGGCACCAGGTGGAAGCGGAAGGCGCCGACACCGTCGAACACGGTCGTGGCCGCCCAGTTGACCAGCTCGAATCTGGCACGCAGGTAGCTGCCTCCCGAAGCGACGACTTCGGCGCCCTCCAGCGAGATCACCACAAGGTGGGTGGCACCGCATCCGCAGTCCACGGGGCAGCAGTCCAACTCGACCATCCTCAAGGACGGGCAGTCGACGTACTTCGGCATCGACTACCCGATCAACAAGTCGGGCGGCTCCGGCGTCCGCATCACGCGGCTGCTGGTGACCCCGCCGGACGAGACGAAGACGGTCACGCTCCAGTGGCCGGGAGCCGCCACGCTGCCTGTCACGGACGGCAGCGGCTCCCCGGTAAAGGTCGGCGCGGTCGGCAGCGCCGGTCAGGGCGGCTGGCCCTCGCGCCCCAGGGTCTGGGATGCGGTCGCCGTCGACCATCCGTTCGCCCGCTGTCCCTCCGCGGCTCAGGCCCACCGACCCTCACGCCAGGCAGTGCTCGCGCTGCTCCTTCAATTCCGTGACGTCCGCGCCCGGCAGGGTCAGCGCGCGGTCGAAGTCGGCCAGTGCGAGGTCCCGTTGGCCCTCGGCCTGGTAGGCGATGCCGCGGTTGAGCAGCACGTCCGGGTCGTCGCCGACCAGGTCCAGCGTGGCGGTGAGGTCCTGGACGGCAGCTTGGTAGCGGTCCTGCTGGTAGTGGACGACGGCGCGGTTGAGCAGGGCCGCGGGATAGTCCGGGTCGAGGTCGACGGCCGAGTTGAGCGCTTCGAACGCCTCGGTGAGCGCACCGCGTTGCAGCAGTATCGTGCCGCGCATGCACAGCAGTCGCGGTTCTGCGGGCCGCAGTTGGAGGCCGGCTGCCATGTCGGTCTCCGCCGCGTCGAACTCCTCCAGGTCCAGGAGCAGTTCGGCCCGGGCGAGCCGGGTGTCGACGTCATCCGGCTCCATTTCCAGGACGTAGCCGAAGTCCGCCAGCGCACCGTCGGTGTCGCCGTTCTCGACGCGCGCCGTTCCGCGGTTGTAGAAGAGCTCGGGGAACGGCGGAGCCAGCTGTACCGCGCGGTCGTAATCGGCCAGGGCGGCGGCGAAGTCGCCGCGCGAGCGGTGGATCCGGGCCCGCTCGGAGAGGTAGTCGGTGTAATAGGGGTCGAGGTCGACCAGCGTCGAGTAGTCGGCGAACGCCTCGTCCAGCCGGCCGGTGGCCGTCAGCAGTCGGGCCCGGTTGTACAGCAACTGCGAGCGGTGCAACTGCCACTCGTCGTCGGTCAATTGCGCGTCCAGTCTGGCCAGGCAGGACTCGACGAGTTCCAGTGCGCGCCCCAGGTTGCCCCGGTGCATCTCCACCAGCGCCAGGCCGTTGTCGTGGAAGACGCTGAAGGTGAGCCGCTCGGCCGGGTCGGGCAGGATGCCGGCGATGGCGGCGGCGTTGTTCTGCCAGCGCAGCGCCTGGTCGTGGTCACGCGGCCGGAGGAAGCGGGTGTGCAGCATCGCGATCGAGTAGCTGGTCATCATGTGGACCTTGGGGTCCGGGTAGCGCTGGAGCAGGTCCAGGTAGAGCTCCATCGACTGGTCCAGCCGGTCGAGCGGGACGCAGGCGTGCGCCGCCTGCTGGGTGAAGTCCCAGAAGTCGTGCTGCTCGGCGTCCGGGTCCGTGACGGCCCGGCCGCGCAGGCCGAGGTCCACCACCATCGCCGAGAAGCCGACCTCGACGCAGTAGCGCTGGGCCGCCAGCAGGGCGAGCCGACCGGCGCCCGACGGATCGCTGCCGTGCTCGCGGTGGTAGGCGAGGGCGCCGACCCGGACGCCCCAACCCGGGGACGCGTCCTCCAGCTCCTGCGCGCGCCGGTCGTGCAGCCGCGCGCGCAGGTCAGGCTCCGTCTGCTGGTAAGCGAGCAGCTCGTCGGGGTCGCCGCTCGTGCCGTCGCCGGACACGTAAGCCTCGGCCCATGCGGCCGACCCGGCTTCGCCACGCGGGGTTGCGGTTTCGGGCGGCGGCGCCCCGGCGTCGGTCCGCTCGGTGCAGCGGTCCAGCACCCGCGCCAGCTCGTCCGGCAGCTCGCCCTCGGCTCCGCGGACCACCACCTGTAGATGCTGCGGGTCGGCGCGGCGTACCAGCAGGGCGATGAACTCCTGCGTGGTCGGCTCCGCCTCCGCCACCTCGTCGAAGACCAGGCAGGGGGCCGGCTCGCCGCAGGACTGCATCCGGCGGGCGTACTCGAGCAGGAAGGTGACGATGCCCTGGCTCATGCAGCGGATCATCCCGGCGCCGAAGAACCGGGTGCGCTCCTTGATGGAGGACTCGTTCGCCAGAGTGCGCGGGGCCGGCCCGATCAGCTCTGCCAATTCGGGTATGCCGTAGAGCAGTTCCACCCGGTGGTGCTCGACCAGTTCGGGCCACCGGCGGACCGCCTCGGGCAGCACAGCCTGCAGTACGGTGTCCACTCCGGTGTAGGGGCCGCGCAGCCGCCGGTGGCAGCGGGCCACGACGGCGTGCTCCCCGGTGCCGGGGTACCCGGGCCGCGCCGCCGGGCTGCCGCCCATGATCCTGCGATGACCGGCCATGTCAGTTCACCCTTCGCTCGGGGAGGTCGTGGACAAGGAGCGGGACGACGGCGCCGAGGCGGCCCCGTACGAGGCGCGGCGCTTGCGCCGGGAGAGCACGATCAGCGCGACGACCTGGGCCACGTTCATGCCCAGCGACAGCAGGGAGTCCCAGAAGTGCGGATCGACGTGCCCGGAGCCGATGCCTTGGGCGGCGATGCGGAAGTAGCTGACGGTGACCGGGATACTGGCGAAGACGGTGATGGTGGCCAGCACGCAGAAGCCGAGCAGGATGAACGGTCCGTAGAAGGTGCCGACCCGGCGGTCCTGTTCGGTCCACTGCTCCTCGTCGGCCTGCCGCTCCGGGCGGCGCAGCAGGCGCCAGATCCGGTTCTTCAGCAGCGCCTTGGCCGCATCGTGCAGGTCGTAGCAGCGCAGCGCGGTGGCGAAGACATAGTAGAGGTCGGTGCGCAGATAGAGCTGGAACTGCCAGCCGATCCGCATCACCACGGTGAACGCCAGCGCCAGGCAGACCCGGCCGGTCAGCGGGAAGCTGCCGTCGGCGTGCCGGCCCGCCGCCGCGATCAGCCCGAGCACTCCCAGCACCACGGCGTCGCAGACCATCCCGGCCAGGAACGGCAGGTAGCGCTTGCGGCGTTGCACGCTCATCAGACCGTTGGTCTGCGTCTCGGCCACGATGTAGGTGAGCCGGTTGCTCAGTCGCAGTTTGGTCGGCAGGCCCAGGCGCCGTCCGGCGAGAATGTGGAAGCCCTCGTGGGCGAGCAGCAGCGGGATCTGCCCGAAGGTGATGACGAGTTGGACGGTCAGCAGCGATTTGACGAAGAAGATCTGCGAGGGGGCGGGCCGCAGTTCGCCGTGCTGAGCGACGGCCACCAGCCAGCCGGCCACGACGGCCAGGTAGCAGAGCCAGGCCACCGGCGAGAAGGCGGCGCGGCCCAGCCGGCGGAAGCGGACTTCGGTGGCGGGCTCTTCCGGTTCTGCGGCGTCGTCGCGGACGAAGCCCAGGTCGTTGAGCGTGGCCACGAAGTCCTCGACGTCGACCGGCTCGTCGAACGTCCGCTCGTACCACTCGGCGGCCTCGTCCAGTGGCAGGCCCTCGGAGAGCTGCCGGAGCAACTCGGCGCCGTCGGCGGGGAAGACCGCGTAGGTGCCGGTGTCCAGCCGACCGACGACGACCCCGTCACCCTCCGGGACATAGCTCAACTCGTAGACCGCAAGGGTGGATCCGCTCACATCGCTCCCCAGTATCGGCCGGCACCCGGCGTACCCGGGCGCACCGGTGATCCGGCGCGCCCGGGCTGGATGTACCGCGCTACCGTTACGCGTTGGCGCTGTACGGGCACTGACAAGCGGCCGACGTCAGGCGGATGTCGCCGGTGCGGCGGACGGTGATCTTCTTGGTGGCCTTGAGAGCGGTGGTCGACTTCATGGTGAACCTCCCGGCTTGATGGCTGCCCCGGCCGGCGGCCGGGCGGGACTCAACATCCCCGGTCGGTTCAGGTGCGTCAAGACATCCGCCGTCAGCTCAGATAGATCAGCAAGTGCCCAATATCCCCCGTCCATCCATCTGAGCTGCCGCATTCTGCTTCCGGATTCCATGGCGGGAGCACGCGGTGGCCGAGAATATGGCTCAGACCCTACGGGTGCTCCAGCGTTGGGCCGGGAGCCGGTAATTCGCTGGCTCTGCATGCGCGGCGACCGCAACGCCCCGGGCCGGAAACGCCCTCAGAGAACTCCCCAGGGGTTGGGGTGCGAAGTGAGGGTGGGGTCCTCGGACCAGATCAGCCGGGCTTCGAGGTCGTCGCCGAGGAGCTCCTTGAGGCGGTCCACCGCCCAGCCGTTCCAGTAGACGGCGGTCGGGAACACGGGCAGCCGGTACGCCCGCAGCGGCGCCTCGGTCGCGTCAGACATCACGGCCCCGTCCACACGGCGCCGAGGCTGGGAGCGCCGGTCGCGAGGTCCGTCCCGACTGCGGCAGGGCGCGCGCTCGGGCGCTGCCCGCGCGGTTCGGATGGTTGCCAAGCGTGACGAGCTGGGTATTCATCGGCGCCGAAGCCAGCCGGGCAGGTTGGGGAGCAGGCAGGGAAGCCAGTGCCGCAGTTCCTGCATGACCCGCAGCGCTTGCCGGCGACGGGCGGGAAACTTCGACCACACCGCCGGAGCGATGACGACCCCGAACAGCAGAAGGACGATCAGGAGCCAGCCGCCCAAGGCGGCGGCGAGCAGGAAGCGAAGCATGAGAGCCTCCGAGGCCATGACAGAGCCATGGGGCTCTCTCCCGCCGACGGAGGGCCGACCTGCACCGCCGGGCAGCCTCTGAACGCTGCCGTGTTGACGACGATGCAGTGCAAGGGATACTCCACTCCCGGCGGTTCCCTTCCCACCCGACAAGATCTCTACGCTTCGCTCGTCAATCCTGCCGTTTGGGCGTCCGTGGTTTGACGCTCAGCGCCCCCATGCCGGCTCCCCTTCCACCCCAGTTCTGCCGGAACTGCCCGCTCTCCCAGACGATGAGTGCGAGCAGCACCAGGGCGGCTGTCGCGAGCGCGACGGCGCCGCTGTTCCAGCGTGCGGCGGGGGCGACGAGTGCCGCGACGGCGAGCGCTGCTGTGAGTCGGGGTCGGGACCAGTTGGCCGCCAGCGTGCGGTGGAAGCAGGCGAGTCCGACCAGGTAGAGGCAGATCCCGAGCGGTAGGAGCAAGGCCGCGAGGTGGTGGGAGGAGTGGCGGAACTCGTCGATGGCCTTCTCCATTCCGACCGCCGCGACCGCGATGCCGAGGATGATCAGGTAGTAGGCGTACCCGAAGGAGTAGACGGCGACGCGCGGCCGGCGATCCGCCGGGACGCGTTCCAGCCGTGCTTCGCTCTCTCGTTCCTCGCGGTCGAAGTAGAGCCACCACATCTCCGCGCTCAGTACCAGCGCCAGGAGGGCACCGACGATGGAGGTGGTCACGTTGGTCTCTCGCGATGTCGCCGCGCCGACCTCGGCGATCGACTCGCCGAGGACGATGATCACCGCGAGTCCATGGCGCTCCACGAAGTGCCCGGCACCGACTGCGAACTTGCCGACCCCGGTGACCAGGGGTGTCATCACCTCCATCGCGGCTGCCAGCGTCCAGAGCCACAACCGTGCGTGCGGCGGCACGAACCCGGCGGCCAGCACCACCAGGGCGCTGGCCAGGTTCAGTGGTCCGACGCGGAGGATGCCGCGGTGCCCTGAGGTGCCGATGAATCCGACCAGGTGGACGGTGACGACCACGAGGTAGCTTGCGCCGAAGATCAGCGCCCAGGGCCCCGTTCCGGCGGCTTTCGGTACGACCATCGACATCAGGAAGAACCCCGCCGTCCCGGTCAGGAGGAGCAGGCGGGGGCCGGTGCGGTCCAGATCGAGCGCGTTGGTCAGCCAGGCGTAGCCGGAGTACATCCACCAGATGATCACCAGGAGCACGGCCACGCGTCTCAGACTGAGGAGCGTGGGTTCGGCGGCGAGGATGGAGGCGACCTGGGTGATGGTGAAGACGAAGACCAGGTCGAAGAAGAGTTCCAGCGGTCGAACGGCGTCCGCGGCGTCCGGGACGGCTCTCTCATCGGTCACGTTCGCGATTGTCCCAGCACGGCGCCGCAGCACCGGCAGGCCAGATCACAGCCGCGTGTTGTGAACGGGACGGTTCAGCTCGGCGGCTGCGGAATGACCGTAGCGTGCGCAACAGGTGCGGTGCTATCGCTGGATTGGGCGAGTGCGCGGTGGGTGCCGTTCATGGCCTGCGACAAGAGCGGATGGGTTTACCTGCCGGAAATCGATGTTTGTCAGAATCCGTGACATGAAGATCGAACAGGTCCCGTGGGCGGACCCGGACGCCACCTCCCTTCGCGTCCGGCAGCGAGCGGAGATCGCCGTGCGCTACGGAACCCCGGACAGCGAACCTGGTGCGGCGCCGTCGGAAGCGGACATCGCGTCGTTCTTCGTGGCTCGCGACGACGACGGCACCGCTGTCGGGTGCGGGGGACTTCGCCATCTCGGGGACGGGGTAGGTGAGGTGAAGCGCATGTATGTTGCCCCGGCCTGGCGCGGCTCAGGTATCGCGTTGCGGATCCTCCGCGCGCTGGAGGACTGGGCGCGTGAGCGAGGCTGGACGAGCCTTCGGCTGGAGACCGGCGATGCCCAGCCCGATGCGGTCCGCTTCTACACGCGCGCCGGCTACGAACGGATCCCGAACTTCGGTGCCTATGCAGGAACGGAGAGTTCTCTGTGCTTCGAGCGACTTCTCGAGCGTGCTGACCACGCATAGGACTCACTCAACTGCGAGCAGCATCCCGATGAACTCTTCCGGTCACCGCGCTCGCGGGGAACACCGCTGAGGAGAGCTAATGCCCCACCGCTGCGCCTGCTGCTGATGTTCTTGGCCCTCCGGCCGACCGTCCGGGAGCCGTGCGGAGAACCGTCCCGGCCGTCCCGCGCGTCCCCTTCTTCACCGGGTACATCAACAGTGTCTATTCTCAGGTGAGTTACGCCGATGACCAGGCGAGAAGATCCGGGGGAGTCACGCCATCATGAGCAGTGCGAACGGGGACGGACACGACGAGCGGGACGATTACCTCGACGGGGGCATCAAACCGCTCGCGGTGAGCGACCCCGCGCGGATCGGTCCGTATCTGCTGCTCGGGCGGCTCGGTGCCGGTGGCATGGGGCGGGTGTTCCTCGCACGGTCGGACAGCGGGCGGACCGTCGCGGTGAAGGTCGTGCACGAAGAGCACGTGTCCGACGAGCAGTTCAGGGCGCGGTTCCGGCGGGAGATCGACGCGGCGCGGCGGGTCGGGGAGCAGTACACGGCGCCGGTGCTCGACGCGGATCCGGACGACAATCCGCCGTGGGTCGCCACCGGGTACGTTCCCGGGCTCTCGCTCGAACAAGTCGTACGGCGGCACGGGCCGTTGCCGGCCGCGTCCCTGCACGCCCTCACCTTCGGGCTGCTGAAGGCACTCAAGGACATTCACGAAGCCGGGATCGTGCACCGCGACCTGAAGCCGTCCAACGTGATGCTCACCGTGGACGGCGCGAAGGTGATCGACTTCGGAATCGCCCGGGCGCTCGAAACGTCCGTCGACTCCTTGCTGACCAGTACGGGGATGGTCGTCGGCTCTCCCGGGTTCATGTCGCCGGAGCAGGTGCGCGGGCAGCGCGCCGGGGTGAAGAGCGATGTGTTCACCCTCGGGTGTGTGCTGATGTATGCGGCCACGGGGAAGCTGCCGTTCGGTCAGGGGGCCAGCAACCAGCACGCCGTGATGTTCCAGATAGTCGAGGGCGAGCCCGATCTGACGGGCGTCGAGGACGCCTCGCTGCGGGCGTTCATCGCCCTGTGTCTGATCAAGGACCCCGCCCAACGGCCCAGCGTCGACGAGCTGCTGGACGCTCCCGAGCGGACGCGTCCCCTCATCACGCTCGGCACGTGGTTGCCTGCCGCGGTGGTCGCGCATCTCGCGCAGCAGTCGGCACGGCTGCTCGACGCCGAGGCGGCGCCGCTTCGGGAGGAGCCGGTGGACCGGGCGACCGTCGGGCTGCGGCCGCAGAGCGGGACCCCCGACGTCATGCCGGCCCCAGGGGGCGCCACAACGGGGGAGCGCGAACGGCGGCCCCGTCGGCGGAGCACGCTCATCGTGCTGCCCATCGTCGCCGTTATCACCGTCGGTGGCGGCACGGCCGCGCTGCTCCATACCTACGACAGCGGCCGCGGGGCCGGAGCGGAGGCCAAGCCGCCGTCCGGCAGCGTGAGTGCTGCTCCTGCGGGCAGTAACGCACCCGGCACAGGAGGCGGTTCGCCCGCCACAGCACAGGGCGTCACGGGTGGGCAGAACGCCCAGGGGGGCGCTGGGAGTTCGGCGCCGCCGGGGGGTGGCGGCAACAGCAGTCCAACCGCCGGCGGCAGCGGGTCCGGAGGTGGGTCCGGCCCTTCGGGCCCGGGCGGCGGAGGTCCGTCCAGTACCGTCGGCTCGCCCCCCAGGCCGCCCGCGACCTCGCCGGCCACCAAGCCCGCCACCACGCCCGCCGGTTCCCGGCCGCCCGCCATGACGGGCTACAACGTCGCGTACAACAATTCCTGCGTCGGCGCGTGCAACATGCCGCTCACGGTGTCCTGGTCGGCGATCTCCCGAGCGACCCGGTACGACATCCACTACACCAACAAGGGCAGCAACTTCACCACGAAGAACGTCGACAGCGTCTTGTCCACCAGCGGCACCAAGTATGTGATCAACGGCCCGTTCTCCGGTGACGAGATCTGCGTCGCGGTACGCGCGGCCAACCAGTACGGCGCCTCCGCCTGGGCGCAGACCTGGTGCGGCACGGTGCCCTACTAAAGCGTGCGGGTCTGCTTGTCGAAGACGGTAGGTCGGCCGCCTCGTGGGCCGGTACTGGGGCTCCCGCATGCGGGCGCGCGATAGATTGCCGCCATGACTGAGCCCGGACACGTCGCTTGGCCACCTGCCCCGATCGAGACCGAGCGCCTCGTGCTCCGTGCGTCCGAGGCGCGGGACCGTGCGGCGTGCATCGAGCTGTCCGCCTCGCCGGAGGTCGGCACGTATGTCGGCGGCGCTCGGCCGCGTGATGAGCTCGAGCGCACCGTGCCCGAAGTGCCCGGGCGGCGCCCCGGCTTCTTCGTGGTCGAGCTCGGCGGGGCGATGATCGGCTACATCCAGCTGCTCGATCGGCGTGACGCGGAGCGTCCGGGTCACGTCCGTCCGGAGGGCGGCGAGGCCGAGCTGGGCTACATGTTCCTGCCCGAGGCGTGGGGGTATGGGTATGCCGCCGAGGCATGCGCAGCGGCACTCGGCTGGTTCGCCGACGCGCTTCCCGGCGAGCCGGTGGTGCTCACCACCCAGACCGCCAACGCGCGCTCGATGCGCCTCGCGGCGAAGCTGGGGTTCACCGCGGTGGAACGGTTCGAGGAATGGGGTGCCGAGCAGTTGTTCGGCGTGTGGTCACCGGTCACACCGTCCGGTTGAGTCCGGGCGCGACAGCGCGGATCCACGTGGCCACCTGGGTGTCGACCGGCGCCAACAGCCGTGCTTCGTCGCGCAGACTGCCGTAGCCACTACGGAAGAGCGGACAGAACCTCGCAGAGCGCGCGCTACCGCCTAAGGAGAGGCCATGTAGTTCAGAACAGGCCCACCTCGGCCACGGGGGTCTCGTGATGTCCCATTCCGTATCCGTACACCTGCACGGCGCCGTGCTCCACCTCTGTCCACGTCAAGCCCTCGGCCTGCGTGGGCATCTGGCCGGCCGCCCGCATCCTCAGCATGCGTGCCTTGGCCTCTTCGGCGAGCCCCATCGGATCGTCCGAGTCGTGATCGCTGTCGGTCCAGCCTCGGGCCAACTGGCCCTCGGTCCAGTACAGCAAGATCCGCGTCTCGTAGTGCTTCATGGCGTACCTCCACCTCAACGGTGCTCCATCGACTACTGCTGCGCACGTCCAGGAAGCTTCCGGGTTTGTCTCAGGGTCCCGCAGGCAGGGCCCTGAGGTGATTCAGCTGACGGTGGCCTTTGCGGCATTCGGGGGCGACGGGGTGCTGGTCGGTCTCCTTTCCGATCCCGGCGAGCTCGTCGGTGGACATGTTGAGCTCTGCCGTCAGGCGGCCTCCGGAGTCTTCCAGCGGTAGACCCCTCCGCGCCAGGCATCGACGGTCACAGCGCCTCCTCCTCGTCCTGCTGATCCGTCAGAGAATCTCCTCCTGCCATGCAGAGCCGGCGGCTATGTACGCGGTTTACGCGAGCGGGCCATGGCCGCGACAATCCGGCGCGGCAGATGCCGGACTGCCTGGTCGTACAACTTGAAGTGCCAACCGGCGATGCTGACGGGCGCGCCCCGCCGCAGGTCCTTCATCGCTTCTTCCACTACTTGGTCCACCTCGAGCCAGAGCCAGTCGGCGACCGGAATGCCCGCCGCGCCCGGGGTCCGGGTGAACCCGGGAACGACTGCGAGGACGCGTATGCCTTGGTCCTTGAAGTCGAAGCGGAGGGATTCACTGAAACGGATCAACCAGGCTTTGGCCGCTCCGTAAGTGCCGGTGGGCAGGAGACCAGCAACGGATGCGATGTTGAGGATCACGCCGTGGCGGCGTTCGGCCATCCCGGGGATCGCAGCCTGGGTGAGCCGAAGCGGGACTCGGATCAGGAGGTCGATCATCCGCTCTTCGTCCGCGAGCGGGCTGCGCGGGTACGGTGCCGGGAGTGCGTGGCCGGCGTTGTTCACCAGGATGTCGATGGTGCTGTTCCGCAGTCGGTCCTCGACCCGGGCGCAACCTTCCACGGTGGTCAGGTCGGCCTCGATGGTGTCGACGCACACGCCGTAGCGGGTGTGGAGGTCGGCGGCGACGGCGTCCAGGCGCTCGTTGCCGCGGGCGACCAGTACGAGGTCGTGCCCGTCAGCGGCAAATCGCCGGGCGAATCCCGCCCCGATGCCGTAGGTGCCGCCGGTGATCAGAACTGTGGTCATGTCGTGCGCTTTCTGCGTCGGTGGTCGCCGGCCGTGTGGCCCCAGGTGATTGCGCTGGCTTGCTGGGCGGCCGGTTGCCTGGTCGGATCGGCTGTCTTCAGCCAGGTTGGAAGAATGCGAGCATTTTCTGGCCGGCGTCCGGCGACTCCAGGACTTCCTGGATGTGCGCGGACTGCCGGCCGGCGGCGCTGGTGCGTTCGAGCGGGGCGTCGTCGGGCGTGTGCTCCTGCAGCAGCAGGGTGCCGTCCGGCTCGAGAAGTTGCAGGTCCTGGCCTTCACGACGGGCAATCGCGTGGAACCGGTCGAGCAGGCCGGCCTCGCGCAACGCCCGCTGCCCGGTCCCGGAGTGCAGATCAAGCATGCCACCCTGACCGCGCGCGCCACGCGACGATTCCCGTTCGTACACCACGGCGTCGATGCCGTTCATGTGCAGCACACGAGCAAGGGCCAGGCCGCCCAAGCCGGCGCCAACGCTGCTGATGGTCATGGGGGCCTCCGAATCACCGCACCCCGGGCTGTCCTTGCTCGTCCCGACGACAGGTTCTCGCCCGCTGATCGGCCGGCTCACCGGCGGAGCCGGGGTGCGAGGACCGCGCGTACGACCTTGGCCACGTTGCCCGCGGCGGATCCGTCCTCTTCGGGTTCCGGTTCCAGCACACGTTGGACCTGCAGCAGCAGTTGGTTGGCCGACCGCCAGAGCGGGACGAACATGCCGGCCACCGGCCCGACGCCCTGGATCGGGCCGTTGGCCAGCTCGGTGACCTTCTTGGCGAGCGTGACGGTTGTCGGGTCCCGCAGGATCACGTGCACCTCATCGTCGACCAGCCGGATCTCCATCGTGCGCGCGGCGGCTTCCTCCGGGTTCGCGTCCGTGGTCGTCTCCGGATCCAGTGCGTCGATCTTGGCGGCGACCGCCTTCGGGTCGACTCCGAGTTCGCGCAGCACCTTGGCCGCCATGCTGTTCTCCGCGCGCAGCATCGCCTCCAACAGGTGATGGCTGCCGACCGGTGCGCCACCGGCCAGCGCGCCGGCGGCGGACAGGGTGTCCTCGGTGGCAGATGTGCCGGCAGGCCAGGGGCCGGCCGTGACGTCCTGCGATCCCTCCGACGACGCCAGCACGGCGGCACGGATCTTGCTGATCGGATTGATCCGCTCGGCAAGGATTTTCGCGCCGACGCCCTCACCTTCGCTGACCAGGGCAAGGAGGATGTGTTCCGTCCCGATGTTGGTGTGGTGCAGCTGCTGCGCCTCGCGGAGGGCGAGTTCGAGTGTCTTCTTCGCTTGCGGAGCGAAGGGGATATGGCCGCTCAGCTCCTGCGTGCCGGGCTTGACCACCGCGGCGATATCGGCCTGCGCCGTCTGCTTGTTGTATCCGAGCCGGTGCAGGACTTTCGCCGCCGTGCTGTCGGGCGCGTCGAGCAGCCCCAACAGGATGTGCTCCGTGCCGATGTGGTTGTGCCTGAGCAGCCTCGCCTCCTCCTGAGCCGTGACGACCACCTTGCGGGCTTCCGGAGTGAACCTTTCAAATGGCATGGTTCCATGGTCTCAACCCTGTCAATACACTGCTATTGACAGGGTAACTGTGTTGAAGGGAGGGTGTGATGGAGTCACCGTCGGACTGGGAGGACCGGCTCGCGCGCTGGCAAAACGAGCTCGAGCTGTTCGAGCATCTGGATGAGACACCCTGGGTCACGCTGGGCAAGGCGGAGGCTGAGACCGGCGTTTCCCGCTCGGCCCTGCGGTCCTGGTACCGCAACGGCGAGATCCAGTCCCGGTTGGCGGACGGCCCGAACGGGCCACAGCGCCTGGTCCAGTTGGACGCGGTGATCGAGCGCGCCGCCGCGTCACCGCGCATTCAGCGCAGGGCGGAACGGGAGGTCAGCCTGGAAGCACAGGTCGCCCTGCTACGACACCGGGTTGACCAACTTGAGCTGCGGCTGGCCGCGCTGGAGCGGAAGTGACCGACGCGAGCAGTACCGTGCCATCGGCGCGGAGCGGTCGACCCAGGTCAAGGGCGCAGACCCTGTTCCCTTCGCTGGGTGCCGCCGCGTAGCCGACAACCGGTGCGGCCGGGGCCCGTCACATCGGGAGGGAGAACAGCCGCACTGGCTCCGGAGGCCAGTACGCGTTGTCGCGCAGGGCGATCACCATGGTCCGCAGTGGCATGGTCACCAAGCGGGTGTCGGGTTGTTCGACAAGGACGTCCCTGTCGAGCGGGTGCCATCCCAGGCGCTGGTACAGCGGCATGAGAGGGGGCCGGCAGAACAGGAGAGCGTGCTGTGGACCCATCGTGCGTGCGTGGTCGAGTGCCGCTGCGAGCACGAGCCGGGCGAGCCCCTGGCCTTGCATGTGGGGTGCTACGGCCACCCCGCCGACGCCCACCACCTCTGTCTTCGTGTCGCCGATCGCAACCGGCAGCCGTAGCAAGCCGGCGTGTGCCACCAGCCGGTCGCGGTGTCTGATGCCGAAGTGTTCTTCCTTGGGCAGCCAGGTCAAACCGGTCGCGGCAACACCGAAGGGATCATCGCCGGCGCCGAGGATCTCGTCCTGCTCGGTCCTCGTGTACCGAGGGAGCCGCACTACAGCCGGTTCTCCAGAGAATTGGTTCTCAGACATCCCCACATGATGATCTCTCCTCCGGGGACTGGCCAAGCGATTGCTCAGCCGATCATCGAGAAGGGGCCATGGATTCCCGGTAGCACAGGCGATCCGCGGCGGGTCAGGCAGGCAAGGGTCGCGCGTCCGCATCCGTGTCGCTGTCCGGAGGTACCGGATTGTCGGCAGCCAGGGAGCGGATGCAGGGTATCGGCGAGGGCAGCAGCCACAACAGCGACAGCGCTCCGCCGACGGCACCGATGAGGAGGGTCGCCCGGAGGCCGATGAGCGTAGCGAGGAGGCCACCGAGGACGGCGCCCACAGGACGCAACCCGTAATTGATCGTGCTGTACGCGCCGGCCACGCGACTGCGCATGCCATCGGGGATCACGGTCGCCTGAAGCGAGTTGAGGTTGACGTCGAAGAGCATGACGCCGACGCCGGAGAGGAACTCGGTCAGGGCCAAGGCTCCGGCGCGGGACCAGAGGGGGCCGCCCGCGGCAGCGGCGATGGCGATCGGCGCCGGGAACAACACAGCGCCCACGACGATGCTGCGCCCCACGCCGAGCCTTCGCGCGACCTTCGGGGCGATCACCGCGCCCAGGAGCGAGCCGGTGGCGCCGATCCCGAACGCCATGCCGATGACTCCCGCGGTCAGTCCGAGGTTCCGGTTGGCGAACAGCACGATCAGTCCGCTGCCCGCGACAAAGGTGAAGAAGTTGACGGTCGCCGCGCACCCGAGGCTTGCCCGGAGTACTGGGTGACGGACAACGAATACCAGCCCCTCCCTGGCACGCCGTAGCAGCGGGGGTGTCGCTCGGTCAGGGGCGGCCGCCGGTTCGTCGGTGGAACCCCGACCGACCAGAATCGCGGACGCCAGGAACGTCAGGGCGTCGACGACGACGGCGACGGGAGCGGTGAGCGCCTGGACCAGAGCGCCACCGATCGCCGGGCCGGCGACGTATGACGCGGAACGGCTCGCACTGAGCTTGCTGTTCGCGTCGAGGTAGGACGAGCGGGGCACCAGGTGGGCGAAGAACGGCGGATAGGCGGTGTTGAACAGCACCCCTGCTGCGCCGGTCAGTAGCGCCACGGCGTGCGATCAGCGTTGGCCGCCGCCTGCTGACGTCCCGGCCGGTTGTCCACAACAAGCAGCGGAGCACTGTCAGTGGCGGGTGGCAGCATCGGGCGCATGACGGACACCACGGCATTCGACTGGCGGGCCTTCCTGCTCAGGTGGAGCGGGGAGTGGGCGGATTCCCTGCCCGACGGCGAGACGCAGGACGAAGGCGACGAAAGCGCGCGGCAAGCGCGCTGGCTGGGGTTCCCGGCCGCGTCCGAGGAGCGGATCGCAGCCATGGAGGAGTGCCTTGGCCGGCGGATGCCCCCGTCGTACCGGGAGTTCCTCAAGGTCAGCGACGGGTTGCGGCATGCGGGCGGGTCCGTGTCGTTGCTGGCGGGCACCGAGGCCGCGCGCTGGCACAACGATGAGTCGGGACTCGCGGTCCTGTTCGAGGAGTATCTGGACGAGGACGCCGGCCCCGAGGAACGGCAGGAGGCGGACATCTGGCGGCGCGGACTGCAGCTCGATGTCGAGTCCGACATCGCCTACGTCCTCATGGATCCCGAGGACGTGGACGAGAACGGTGAGTGGGCCGTGTACACGTGGGCGAGCTGGCGGGCCGAGCCGCCCGCGCGGCACGCGAACTTCCTCGAGTTCCTGCGGGACATGTACCGGGAGTTCCACAGCCTGCTGGTGCACCGCCGGGACGGGGAGCCGCTGTTCGCCAGCGACACGACGCGCACGTTGGACGCCTTGGTGGAGGAGGCCCGGCTGGAGGCGCTGCGCGGTGGCTGGGAAGCGGCCGTGAAGATGCTGGACGAGGCCAAGGCGTACAGCAGACCGCGGGCCGCCGGGCTCGGCGACCAGATACGCCGCCTGCTCGGAGAGAGGTACATGGTGGACTACGACGGCCTGGTGACGGACCCGCAGTACGCTCCCGAGCTGCTGCCCCCGCTGGTCGCCGAGCACGCGGCGCACTCGTACCGGGCCGACTCGACACTGACGTTCCCTCTGCGGGGCGCCGACGACGACCTGGTGTCCTCGGCCTACGCGACGCTGAACCAGGTGAGGAACCACACCTACCGGTACACGGCGGCCGGACCGTTCGGGGAAGCGGTCGAGCGGGCGTGGGAGCTGGCACGGTGGGGAGACACCGACGAGGCTTGGCGGACACTGATGAACGCTCTGCCCCTGTGGGAACCGCTGGGACCGTATCATCTGGCGCCGCTGGGGTGGGTGGCCGACCCCGTGCTCGGGCCGCTACTGACTCCGGAGCGGGGCCGGGAGCTGCTGTCCACGCCTCGGGGCGGGCAGGCGGGCCAGGCACCGACGCCGACGGCCGCACTCGACCCCACCGACCTGGCGTGGCTCGCGGAACCGGACCCGGGCAACAACCGTACGTCCTACCGGTTCGTCCTGGTGGAGGGCGTGGAGCCGGAGGAGTTGCCCGGATGCCTCACGGACGGGGACGGCATGGAGCTGAACGAACCCATGACCCTCGGGGAGGCGCGCCAAAGGTCATTGCACGGCCGGACTGAGTTCTCGTCCTACGACGACAGGGCTCTGATGGCGGTCGGTCGGGCCGGCACCGATTGGAGCTTCGCCTTCGACGGCGATCCTGCCCCGTTCGACCAGCGACGGTTCGTCTCCCCGGCCGCGGCCGCCGGCGCGGGCACCCGTGCGGTGGTGGTGTGGAGCGGCCTGAGGCCCTGGCATGGTGACCCGTTCTTCCACCTTTCGGTGGCGCGAGACGGTGCGGAGGAGTACGCATTCACGTACGCGGACGGAGAGATCCAACAGAGCGGGGAAATACCGAGGGCACTGGATCCGAGCCGGTTCTTCGGCACCCTGGAGGACGGGGCCGAGGTGGAACGGTCGCTACTGGAAGCGGTGGCCGGTGAGTTCCGTGCGTCTCTGCCACGTCATGCCATCGTGAATGGACGGCTGCACACCTTGACCACCCGTTCATGGACGCGGCCGCCGGGGGAGGGCGAGCGGTACGCGGTGATCCGCATAGGCCGCGCAGCCGAGGGCCTGGCGGACGGTCGGCGGGCGGGAGAGGACGCGCCGGGGAGCAGGTAGAGAACCCGCTGATTCCGATCCCAGCGAAGTGCCGGCCTGGTTCCACAGACCGGTCTGGGCGTGGACCGGTGCTGGCCCCGGACGTGCCGCTCCACTGCCTGACTCTGCTGGGGGATGCCCGTGGAGCGGATGGGCAGGGTAGAGCCACGCGGTACCGTGCGGGTGCCCCGTCGCCCGGCTGCCCGGAGGTTCGCGTGGAGAAGGATCATGGATCGGGCCCGGGTCGGCCGGCCGACGCGCTGGGGATGACGCCGAAGGAGATGCGACGGCTCGGTCATCTCGTCGTGGACCTGGTCGTCGACCACTGCGAGTCCCGGGCGGACGGGCCGGCGATCCAGCAGGGCACGCCGGAGGAACTGCGGGCGGTGTTGGGCGGTCCGGTGCCTGAGGTGCCGGGCGACGCCGACCGGGCGATCAGGACCCTCGTGGACACGGCGCTCGCCAACATGCAGCACGGTGACCATCCGCGGTACTTCGCCCGGGTGCCCGGGCCCTCGTCCTTCGCGGCCGTGCTCGGGGAGTGGCTGGGCACCGGCCACAACGCGATCGCGACGTCCTGGGGCGGCGGGTCGGGCCCCACGACCGTGGAACTGGTCGTCGTCGACTGGCTCCGGGAGCTGCTGGGCATGCCCGAGGGTACCGACGGCATCCTCGTCAGCGGCGGATCGCTCGCCAACCTCACCGCCTTCGCGACGGCCCGGGCGGAACTCGGCGACGGAGTCGCCTATCTCACCGACCAGACCCACTCCTCCATCGCGCGGGACCTGCGGGCCCTCGGGTTCCCGCCCGACCACGTACGGGTTCTGCGCAGCGACGAGCAGCTGCGGATGCCGGTCGGGGAACTGGCGGCGGCGGTGGCCGCCGACCGTGCCGCCGGCCGCCGGCCCCTGATGGTGGTCGCGACCGCCGGCACGACCAACACCGGGACCGTCGACCCGCTGCCGGAGATCGCCGACCTCTGCCGGGCCGAGGGCCTGTGGTTCCACATCGACGGCGCCTACGGTGCTCCCGCCGCCCTGAGTGCCACCGGCGCAGCCGCCCTGGCGGGCATGGAACGCGCCGACTCCCTCGTCATCGACCCCCACAAGTGGCTGTTCCAGCCGTACGACGTGGGCTGCGTTCTCGTCAGGCGCCCGGGGGCGCTGGAGCGAGCGTTCACCATCAACGCCGAATACCTCAACACCTCCGCGGCCGGCGGCGAGGTCAACCTCCGTGACCGGTCGCTGGAACTCAGCCGCCGCTCCCGTGCCCTCAAGCTGTGGCTGACCTTCAGGGTGTACGGCGCGGCGGGCATCAGGGCAGCGATCTCGCAGGGCATCGCGCTCGCCGAGTTCACCGAGAGCCGGCTGCGCGCCGACCCGCGGTGGGAGGTCGTCACCCCGGCCCAGCTGGGAGTGGTCACCTTCGCACTCACCCACGGCGGGGACGGCGCGCACGCCACGCGCGCGGCCTCCCTCGCCGCGAGCGGCTACGCGGCCGTCACCTCCACCACGGTGCACGGCCGCAGCGTCCTGCGCCTGTGCACCATCAACCCGACCACGACCGAGGACGACATCATCCAAACCCTCGACCGCCTGGCCACCCCCTGAAATCCGCCTTGCGGGCCGCATCCACTTCCCGGTGCGTGCCGCGCAGGATGTGTTGCCTCATGGCGGGCGGGCCAGGCCGGCATGCTCGTCAGCCCCCGGCAGTCCTTGTGTTCGACGTCGGACAGCATCCGGAGCTCCAGCCGGCGCGCGGGCGGTTGCCCGGGGCTCGACGCACCGATACGGGCCTGTGATCCGGGCCGTGGTCTGGTCGAACGTCAATTGGTGGGCGGGGTCCAGTCGGTGGGAAGGCCGGACTGGGCCAGGACCGTGGTGAGGCTGTAGTGGTCCTCATCGGAGGTGATCCGGCAGTGGTTCCGGTCGAGGTCGAGGAGCGTGGTCATCGGCACGGCGAAAGGCTTGGGCGCGCCCTTGAGGTGGCCGGAGTAGACGGCCTTGACGGTGATGCGGTTGCCGTCGCGGTGGGCCGTGCGCACGGTGACGTGGACGTTGTCGATGAGACTGTCGGCGCGGGCCTTCCACCCGGCGATCTCCTGGGGGCCGTGGAAAGTGATGCCCACGCCCAGGTCGGCGTAGGTGCCGCCGGTGGTGAACAGGGCGCCGAGCGCCTGCGGGTCGGTGCCGTTCCATGCGCGGGCCCAGTCCGCGACGATCCTCGGCTGCCGGTGTTCGGAGTTTGCGGCGTGGGCGGTGGTGGCGGTGGTTGCGCACAGGGCCGCGGCGGCGATCAGCACGGTGATGGCACGGGACGGGCGGGAGGTCGAGATCATGGTGATGCTCCTTGGGGTGTGGGTACGGGCGCGACCGGTGGTGGCCCGCGGTGGGCCGCCGACGGTCGGCATCCCGGGGGAGGGGTGTGTCTGGGAGGTGGGAGGGTGCTGGCGGTGATGGGCGCAGAGCTACGGCGGCCGGGACGAGCGGTGGAGCCGCTCCCTGCCGAGTGGATCGGTGGGCTGCTCCCTGTTCGTCTGCGCGCTTGCAACGCTCATGCACACAGACTCGTGTCAGGCGGTGTCCACTTTCCAGGCCCGACCGGAGCGAGGAGTGTCCATCGCTGTCCGCACTCGTCCACCCGGTAGCCGCCACTACAGGAACATCACCGACCGGGCCTCGCCGCGCGTCGAAGGCGTTTATCCCTTACCGAGTGGCATCGCCGGGATGACAGGATATGCCTTTTCCCGCAGTCGGCAGAAGAGGCGAACATGACCAGGACCGAGGCGATCCGAAGGCTGCGGATGCTCGCCAAGGAGCGCGCGTTCGGCTGCCAGATGGGACGTCAGGTGGGATCCGACCGGCTCATCCAGACCGGGCTCGATGCTCTCCTTGCCAACGTCGACTCTCCCTCGATTCCACTCCTCGCCGGCCTGGGAAAGAAAGAGGAGCCCGAAGCACCCGAGCTGTTCGACCGCGTGGTGGATGAACTCGGACTCACTTACCGGCTGCCTGTCGATCTGGACGACGCCCGGTGGGCACTCGCCCGCTGGTGGGCCCTGCTCATCGCCGACGGGGATGTCGATCCGGCCACCGGTGCCGACATGATTTGGGTCGAAGCAGCGATGGAACTCGGCTACCCCGAAGTGCTGCAGCCCATCGTCGAATGGGCCATCATCTTGGGCGACTGGAACGAGGAATGGGACATCACCATCGACGAGATCAGGAGCAACATTCTCACAGCCGCACACGATCTCCTGACGCGCCTTCCGCAGTCACCGCCCGAGCCCTGATCGCGGTTCAGCACGTCATGGGCCGGGCTCGGGGCTGATCGACTCCCAGTCCGCCCGCACCGCCGACACCGTCCCCGCCGCCGATACGCTCGGCCCGCTGCTCGCCGTGCACGCGGTCGCCGCGAACGTTCAGGACCGCGACGGTGACGTCACCCCCCTGTTCTGCTTGGATGCCGCTATGAGCACAGGGACACACGCGGAGTCGGGTCTGACGAAGAGCATCTGGAGCGACGCTGACTTCGATGAGATGGGATGGCACGATGTCACCATCCACGCCCTGTGCGTGCAGCCAGGACCTTCCGAGAACTCGCTGCCACGTCTGCTGCTCGACATCGATTACATCGTCCGGTGGGTGCATCCGGTCCCGCCGGAGACACACTTCAGCTTCTGGATCGCACCCTCCACGCTCGTGTTCGAGGACATCTGGGATATGGAAGGTGATCTCGATTTCAAGGGGATGGGCATGAGTCTGGACATTGACCACCTCCGCAGATCGGTCTCGGACGGCAGCCTTGCCCACCCGCATTGGCATATCGAAGGTGACGGCTTCGACCTCAAGTTCCATGCCACCGGATACCACCAGTACCTTCGTCAGGCGCCGCGGCATTCGCCCCGGCTGGTGCTCTCGCACGAGGCCCGCGAGGGGCTCTCCTTGGCGGAGACGGCATTCTCCTGAGGAGACCTGCAACCCTGTTCAGCCACCCGGGCAGATCTCGAACGCGGACTCAGAGACACTGAACGTCACATGCTCGACGTCCTTGAGGTCGGAGGACAGGCCAGGGGCGACAGGCGGTAAGGGGTCGTCGCCGACCGCCTCGAGCAAATCCGGTGGCTCCGGTGGCTCCCGGACGACAAGACTGCGCGGGTGAGTACCCTGCCGCCGTTGCCTGGCCCACTCCCCGTACCAGTACCGGACCCGCGCGCCCGCGACGTCGTTCTCGACTATGCGGACATGCACGCCCTGGTCGCCGATCTGGTCCTGCCCGGCGATGCGTCGATGTACGTCATGAGCGTGATGGAAACCTCCCGGGAGCTCATCCGGCACTCCTACTACCGGTATGAGTTCGCCACCGTCGCCGTCACGCATTCCCTGTTCGCTCTGGAGCATGTCCTTGCCGAGCGGCTGGCCGTCAATCGCCCGCTTCAGGATCTGATCGAGCGGGCCACCGACGCAGGGCTCAACCCGGCCGAACTCGCCGCGGAACTCGACCGCAGCCGGCTTCTGCGCGACAAGCTCACGCAGGGTGCCGCGACAAGTGCCGCCCTCGGTCCAGCCGGCGCCATGGACATGGTGCGTGCCGTCTTCGACGCTGTTTCCCTGCTCCTTCGCCCACCATCTGCGGCAGAGGCGAAAGCCGCTGACCTGAACGGAACGCAGCCTGAAGACCGTCTTGCCCGGCTGTGGGAGGAACACCGGCACGCAGTGTTCCCCGCCGGCTTCCGGGGCGCGGACATTGGGGGAGTGGAGCTGATCCTCCTGGATGCCGACGTCGCCGGCCTCGTCCAGGGAGAGCTGAACGGAGGACTCGACGACAATGGCGTTGCCGACCTTTGGAGGTGCATGGACGACCTCGTCAAGATCGTGCCCGTGATCAACGAGAAGTACTGCGCCTCCTACTTCGGGCGGCTTCGAACACTGGCCAACCTCGCGGCAACGCGACACATCCTCGCCGCAACCTAACCGCCGGGGTTGAAGCACGGCTCTCCGCGGCCCGGGTCCGCCACCTCCTCCAGCCCTCGGTTGAGTAGGAAACCAAGTGGGGAGCGCGAGCGCCTCTGGGGAGGTTCGTCCTTACCCGGCCGTGATGGTGATGGTGATGTCGACGGCATGTGCGCGCCTCCGAGGTTCGTCGACAGCTACACGGGTCGCTCTGACGCCAGGATCTCCGATCAGGGATGTCATGAACCGGCTCTGGTCATGACGTCCTCCGCTGGCCTCCAGCGCCTGCATTAGATCCACGACCTCGGCAGCGGGCGATGAACGCCGTGTCCGATTTCCGCCAGCTCCGGCGTTCCGTCCCACGGATAGTAGGAGGTGAGAACAGCTACGAAGGGACCACGATCATGACGCTCTACAGCATTGCCGGAAGTCCGCTCGGTGACCTTCTCCTGGTGGGCGAGGCGTCCGCCACGGCAAGGAGCGGCGTTGCGCTCGCGTCGCTGTCGATGCCGGGGCAGAAGGGGGCGGGGGTGGTTCAGGAGGACTGGCGGCGCGACGACGAGGTTTTCGCCGACGTGGCACGTCAGCTCCGCGCCTACTTCGACGGGAGCGCGAGGACCTTCGCTTTGAAGTTCGCGCCCACGGGCACGGAGTTCCAGCAGCGTGTCTGGCGGGCTTTGGACGACATCCCGTACGGCACGACGACCACCTACGGGCACCTTGCGGATCAACTCGGTGTCGAGCGCGCGGAGGTCCGCGCCGTGGGTGCGGCGATCGGGGCCAACCCACTGCTCCTGGTGCGCCCCTGCCACCGGGTCATCGGGGCGGACGGCTCGCTGCGCGGTTACGCGGGCGGTGTCGAGCGCAAGCAGGACCTCCTGATCCACGAAGGGGCCCTGCAGCCCGTTCTCATCTGACGCGCGTCCAGCCGACCGCGCCGCCACCGCCGTAGGACCCCGAGCCGCGCAGACCGCGGTCCAGTCGGCCGGCCGCCGGCCGGATCGCGGATCGATCCGGCCTCACCCACTCCGGAGAACCGTATGCCTACCGCTTTCACCGTCACCGAGGCTCGCCGCAGGGTGGCCGCCGCCGACTGGACCGCCGTGGCCGCCGAGCTCGACGCCCAGGGTTGTGCCGTGACCCCGCCGCTGCTCACCCCTGACGAGTGCCGTGCCCTGACCGCGCTGTACGACGACGCCGACCGCTTCCGTTCCACCGTCGACATGGCGCGTCACCGCTTCGGCTCGGGTCAGTACCGCTACTTCACCCATGATCTTCCGGAGCCGGTACGGCAGTTGCGGCGAGCGCTGTACCCGCGGCTGCTCACCGTCGCCCGTGACTGGGCGCAGCGGCTGGGGCGGCCGGCTCCGTGGCCCGACGACCTGGAGGAGTGGATCGAGATGTGTCACGCGGCCGGCCAGGACAGGTCCGCGCAGATCCTGCTCCGTTACGGGCCGGACGACTGGAACGCCCTGCACCGCGATGTCTTCGGCGACATGCTCTTCCCGCTCCAGGTGGTCGTCGGTCTCGACGCCTACGGGACGGATTACACCGGTGGGGAGTTCCTGTTGGTCGAACAGCGGCCCCGGGCGCAGTCGCGCGGCATCACCACCGTCCTGCCGCAGGGGCACGGCCTGATCTTCACCACCCGGGACCGGCCCATCCGTTCCACCCGGGGGTGGTCGGCCGGCGGTATGCGGCACGGCGTCAGCACCGTACGGTCCGGCCGCCGCCACGCCCTGGGCCTGGTCTTCCACGATGCCGCCTGACATGCACCAGCCCGCCTCGGAGTTGCCTGACCCGGACCCGGAACCGGCGGTGGGCGCCGGTGTCGCCCGCTACACCCTCGTCGGCCCGTGCGGACGGACGTTCCGCGATACGGTGCCGGGCACCCTCGGCGGACACCGGCGCGGCCGGTTGTACGGGCGGCTCGACTGCCGGTCGGCTCTGCGGGTCATTGCCCAGGGCGGTTACGTACGTGACCGGGTCTTCTTCCGCGACGAGGCTACGGCGGTGGCCGCGGGCTACCGTCCGTGCGCCGTCTGCCTGCCGAGGGAGTACCGGCGCTGGAAATCCCAGCAGGAGAGCCCAGCGTGCCGAGCACGATGGGATAAGGAGGGCACGACATGACCGGACGGCAGTCGCGGGATCTCTCCCGCTCCCCGCTGATGCCGGCGGCGCAGGCCGCCCAGTACGCCGGGATGCCACCGCCCGCTCCGCACGCCGAGGCTGAACTCCGTTCGCTGCTGGCTCTGCTGACGGCGCCTGCCGTCGGCGCCTCGACCGTCGCGGTCGGGCACAGCCGCGACGCGGCTTCACGGGCGGCGGCCGAAGCCTTCACCGCCGCGTGGCAGGCCGGCGGGGGAACGGTCGTCGCGGTCGTGGACTGGCCGGAGCAGGCGGCCTCCTGGTTGCGGTCGGCCGTACGGCTGACGGCGCCGAGTCCGGACGCGTGGGTCATCGCCGCCGCCCCGCTCGGCTGGGCCCAACTGAGGAGCAGGCTCAGGCTCGGCACGGACTGGGATCCGCACCGCACCTTTCTCTTCGCCTCCCTGGAGCCGGACGTGGAACCGGACGTGGACCTGGACCTGCACCCGGAAGTGCGTCGAACCCGCTGATCTTCGACGTCCGGCCCGCCGCGCGAGGTGTCGGTCAGGGGAGCAGACGAAGCGTCCGGACCAGTCCGTCGATCTTGTTGCGAGGGCCGACGAGGCTGATGGCGCAGTAGGTCAGGTCCTCGGTCTTGATGTCGGCGAGCTGGTCGAGGTATTCGTCGTAGACGCGTGAGGTCTGCGCGAGTTCCGGCATGTCGATGATCAGCAACTCGTCTCCCTTGGCGACGGCTTCGGCCCGCAAGGCGTGGAGGGTGTCGGCGTCGGTGGCCAGGACGGTGCAGCCTGCCCAGGGCAGACCCGGCTGTGGGAGGCCGGAGGCGTCTTCGCCGTCGCGCCAGGCGCGGGGCGCGAGTTGGAAGCCCGCCTGCCGTTCCCCGCCGTGGTCGCACGGGACGTCTGCCGGGGATGCGGCAGGGAGACGGCGGCCTTACGGCTGCCGAACGAGGAGCGCCGTCAAGGCCGGAATCGACAACCCGCGAGCGGATTCTCCGTACCGCGCTCGCAGGGATCACCACGCAGGACGCCGATACCCTGCCCGAAGACGGACATTTGGAGCGGAATCCTGGAATCGACAGCCCAGATCAGCTCAGCCCAGCCCTGGCTGAGCTGATCGTCCACTTCCATGATCGCCTCACCCGACCAGCGGAACGGATACCCACCCTTGAGCCTCCGGCACATCGACCTGAAGCAGCGCGGCTTTCTGATCGTCAATTCCCACCCGGCCGGCTCCGCCGAGACGGTCACCCGAATGTGGGAGCAGATCCCGGCGCGCGGCAACACCGGCAGCCCGGTGGTGCTGCTCCTGGGCCACAGCGCGGGCTACGGTCTGGCCACCTTGCTCACCGGGCTGCGGCAGCACGGCATCCGGGGCGTTGGAGTCGCCTACGAAGGAGCCGAGACGGAGCGGCGTACCGCCACCGCGGGCTGGTACCGCACCGCGGCCGCGGCCCGCCTCGCCGACGAGGCGGGCAGCGACTTCGTCTTCGTCAACGCGGACGCTTTCTCCCAGGAGGGCAAGGATCAGGTACTGGACCTGGTGGCGAAGCGGTTCGGGAAGGTCGACTACCTGATCTACAGCCTCGCCGCGCCCCGCCGCACCGACCCGGTCACGGGCACCGTCCACCACTCGGTCATCAAACCGCTCGGAGAGCCCTACCAGGCCCCCGCGTTGGACTTCTCCGAGCACACCCCCCAGGTCACCAGCATCCGTCTGGAGCCCGCCACTGACGACGAGAAGCAGGCCACCGAGCAGGTCATGGGCGGGGCCGACTGGCAGCTGTGGGTGGAAGCCCTCGCCGACCGCTCCCTGCTCGCCGACGACTTCACCACTGCCGCGCTCACCTACATCGGCTCCGAACTGACCGCCCCGATCTACCGTCAGGGCACCATCGGCGCCGCGAAGGAGCACCTGGAGCGCACCGCCGGGCAACTGAACGACACCGTCCTTGCGGGCACGCAGCACGCGGTCACCGTCGTTGCGGGCGCCGCCGTCACCCAGGCCTCCAGCGCCATCCCCTCCATCGCCCTGTACACCTCCTTCCTCCGCGCCGTTCTCGGCGACGGCTTCCGTACCACCGCCCAGCAGGCAGAAGACCTCTGGGACCAGCTCACCGGCACCACCCCACTGACCGCGGACTACCAGGGCCGCATCCGCCTCGACGGCTGGGAGCTCGATCCGCAGGTGCAGGACCGTATCCGGGAACTGTGGGCCGACCCGCAAGCCGGGATCCACCGCTCAACGGCCGGCGCCGACTGGTTCATGAGCCAACTGCGCGAGCTGTACGGATGGGGTCTCGAAGGCATCGACTACGACCAGCCCGTCGAGACCGCCGTCGCTTGGCCGGCGCCGTAGAGCCGGCAGAGTGATCACGAGATACCGCCTGCCGTGCAGCCACCCGTGTGCTTACCGTGGTCCACGGGCGGCACGCGCGAGGTGAAGGAACGGCCATGTGGGGGACACCGTCGCGGAACGCCGCCCAGTGCACGGCGGCGGCAAGGGCCTGGCCGCGGGCCGCGACGGTTGACCGGTTCTGCCGGGTGGGAATGCCGGGCGGCCGCCCGCGCCATACGCTCGGCACATGTCCGATTTCAGCTCCGAAGGCGCACCGGCCGAGGACCTTCCCGCACCGGCCGAGGGCCTGCTGCTCACGCACTTCCTCACGGTCGGCGACGTCCCTCGCTCGCGGGCGTTCTACGCCGGCGTACTGGGGGGAAGGGTGGTGCTGGATGAGAACCCCTGCATCATCAAGGTCGCCAACAGCTGGATCATCATGAACCCCGGCGGCGGACCCACCGAGGACAAACCCGACGTAGTCCTGCGTACACCGCAGGACCCCCACACGGTCTCCAGCTTCCTGAACGTACGAGTGGCGGACATCCACGGGTTCTACGCGACGGCTCGCGCCAAGGGAGCCGAGTTCCTCACCCCGCCCATCGACCGGCGCGCCGAGCTGCGCTGCTACATGCGCGACCCGGACGGCTACCTCATCGAGGTCGGGCAGGCAACGGGTCTGCTGAAGGGCATCCTGGCACGCATCGACACCGGCGCCTGACCCCTGCACGGCGCCTCACGAGAGAGGTACCCCTCATGGCAGACCAGCAGATCCCAGGCCTCGATCCGACCGCAATGCCCAGCGGAACCGGGTGCGTGGAGTGCTTGGCGGTGGACGGGTGGTGGTTCCACCTGCGGCGCTGCGCCGCCTGCGGGCACATCGGATGCTGCGACTCCTCGCCCGGGCAGCACGGCACGAAACACGCGCGTGAGGCCGGACACCCTCTGCTGACCAGCTTCGAACCGGGGGAGGACTGGTTCTGGAACATCGAGACCGATCAGTACTACGAAGGGCCGGAGCTGGCCCCGCCCACCGCGCACCCGGCTTCGCAGTCCACTCCGGGCCCCCAGGACAAGGTCCCGGCGGACTGGGAGCAGCATCTCCACTGATCACGTAGACGGCGAGTGCGCCGGCTGGACCCGCGACTGCCCGAACGGCCGGTCCTCAGCCCGCGGTCGTGGTCTTGGTCTTGGTCTTGATGAGCGGCGCGTCCCGCGAGAGCTCCCGGAACCCGAGGCCGTAGTACAGCCCGCGCGCCCGGGGATGTCCCGGCGCCCCCAGGCAGACGACCGTCGCATGAGTGGCCCCGGCCGCCCGCGCCAGATGCATCCCGTGCAGCATCATCGCCCTTGCCAGCCCGAGCCGCCGGTAGTCCGGATGTGTTCCGACCGGCTCGAACTCGACGGTCTTGTTCGCCGTGTCGAGCCACATGATCGTCGAAGACACCATGGTTCCGTCCGGCGCCTCCACCAGAACGTGAAGGTCACCGCGATAGGCCGCCGTCTGCCGGACATCCTCGTAGCTTCTGGCCGAGTACGCCGAGGGAGCCCAGGCGTCCACATGGGCCCGGACCGCGGCCTCCGGTCCCGCCTCGTCGGCGGTGCGGAACCGGAATCCGGCCGGGAGCACCGGCCGCTCCACACCGGTGAGGTCCCGCTCATTGAGCTGGGTCCAGTCGCCGGTGTCACCGAGCGCCTCCACGTCGGTCTCATAGCCGTGCGCCGCCCATCGCTTCAGGGCGAACTCCTCGGCGGCCGTCGGCAACACCGTACGTTCGAGGCCGGCCGCCACACCGTCGTACCACTCGATCACTTCGTCGACCAGTTCGATGTGGTCAGGATGGACCTGATAACTCAGAAAGGCGCCGGTGACATCCGTGACCGACCCGTCATTGCGCCTCACCTGGTGCGGAAGGAAGGCCCAGCCCCACGCCACCAGTTCGGTACCGGAGAACCACAGCCGACGCGGCCAGTTCGCCCCGTAGGGGGCGCACCCCTTGCCCCAGACCCAGGCCAGCTCCCCGTACGAAGCGTCGGCACTGATCAGGTCCGGGCGGATGGCGGTGACGCGCTGTGCCAGACCCTGCATGAGTGGAATGTCCGCGGCGGTCAAGAGCTCGACGTCCGTCATGGTGCGCCACTGTGCCAGGACTCCGCGAAACCGTCGAACCGTTTTCCGGGGCTGTGATCTGCGTACACGTGCTCGACCGATGCTTATGTCAGTCCGCCGATCAGTGGACCGAGGGTCAGAAGCATGGGATGCGTTGACGAAGCGGCCATGGGTTCTTCTCTTCCGAGGTGGCGGGTGACGGAAGGAAATTGGCTGAAGCGCTGAACGGCGATGTTCGGCTCAACCAAGATGAACGCATCTGAACCAACGGGACGACGCCGTCCTGGAGGGGGACCGCGACGTGGGAGAGCAGGAAGGCCCGGCAGATGCCCTGGCCGAGTTGAAGGAACAGCTGCGGAACTTGCGACGGGCAAAGCGACCTCCGTTGTCGAAGAGCACCGGGTTACCGCGCGCAGCGGAGTTGTCGCGCACCACCGTCTACGAGGCGCTGAACGGGCCGAAGTTGCCCACGGAGGACACTGTGGCGGCGCTCGCGGTAGCGCTCGGGACCGCTGTGGAGCCGTTGTTGAAGCTACGGAAGCAGGCCGAGACAGCGCAGAGTTCTTCGCCGGCCGTGGAGGCAGACGCCCCAGGTGGCAGGCTGAGAACGGACGCGCAGGTCGAGGGCCCGGACCCCCAGAGTGGGGAACGGCGTCGCGGGCAACTGGACGCGTATCTCAGGTCGGTTGAGCCGACCCTCGACGCCCAGCCCTATGCCGGCGTCATCGATGACGGCTTACCGGCCCTCAGTGCGGTGTATCTGCGCCAGCAGATCCGCTGCCTGGACGAGGAATCGGACGGGAACAACGCTGACCGCCCGCCACTGGTGTCCAGTGCTGCGGCCGTGCCGGCGGACGAGATCCTCGCCGGCGCACGGACCTGTGTCGTCATGGCAGGACCCGGCGCGGGCAAGTCCAGCCTGCTGCGGACCTGGCTTGCCGAGGGCGTCGAACGCTGTCTGCGGGGGGAGGGTCCTGCTGGATCTGTGCCGGTGCTCGTCCCGGCACAGGCGCTGATCACCAGGGAGAAAGCCCTGCGCGGCGGCAGTCTGCCGGACGCCCTGACCTGGGCGGTGTCCTGCGAGTACGGGCGGGAGCTTCGCGGACTCTTCGCCTCGCCGCCCGAGGACGGTGTTCCCTGGCTGGTGCTGGTCGACGGCCTCGACGAGATCCCCCGTGCCGAAACCCGCCAAAAGCTGCTGCGCCACCTCGCCGTTCACGCCCAGGGGCCCGACGCGGATGTCTACCGGTTCATCGTGGCCACACGTCCGCTGCCACCGGGTGAACTGGAGCGGCTCGGGCCCCAGGCCTTGCGGTACGACCTGCTGCCGTTCCGCCGCGAGGAGCTGCCGCAGGTGGCCCACCGCTGGTTCACGGCCCTGCCCGAGCGAGTTGCCGATCCCGCCGAGCTCGCACAGCGCTTCATCACCGAACTCTCCGCCAGGGAGCAGTTGACCGAGCTGGCCCGTACCCCGCTCATCGCCGGACTGCTGTGCCAGCTCTACGCCCACAACCGCATCATGCCCGACACCCGGGGCCGGATCTACGACGAGTACGCACGCCTTCTTGTCCTGCAGCAGGAGCGACGAGCGCAGGACGCCTCCGGCTCCCCGGACGTTGGAAAACTCGCCCTCGACATCGCAGGACACATCGCGGCCCGTCGTCTGGCCCCCAAGGACGATCAGGACGTGGACGAAGAGGGCACGAACGAAGAGGACACGAACGAAGAGGACACAGACGCATCCCTGATCGAATTGCTGTCCTCCTGGCCCGGTCCATGGCCGGAAGGAATGACGCGCAAGGAGACGGTGCTCCGCAGCGGCATGCTCACCCAGCGCGCCGGAGAGCTCGAGTTCCTCCAGCAGACCTTCCTCGAATATTGCGCTGCCCGCCACGCCACCCGGACGCCGGAGGCGTGTGCGGTGACGACCGCCCGCCTCTTGGACGACCGGTGGGCTCGGCACTGGCCCTGGAAGCCGGTGCCGGACGTCACCTTCTTCGGCTACGGGCAACGCTTTTGGACTCCTCCGCGCAAGCAAGAGGCGTCGTACACCGGCTTCCTGCTGGACAGGCTCTTGGACGAGGCGAGAGGCCCGGCCCTGACCTCCCAGGTGGAGCAGAAGCTGATGCGGCTCTCCGGTAAGCGCAACCTGGACGGCTGCCGCTTCCTGGCCGAACTGAAACATCTGGGAACAGGCCTGCCCAAGGCCGTCACCCGGGCCACGATGACGTCACTCACCTTCCTCGCCCGCATCACGGACGACGACAGACGCTGTGCGGATCTCAGGGCGAATCCTGACCGCATGCACCCGGAAACGGACCCTGGTTTGGCGGAGGCCTATCTCTCCAAGGCCCAGAGGAATCACCGGGTTATCGCCGCCGAGGCACTTGCATGGCTCGGTGCCGAGCACGCGGCGGACATCCTGGCCGAGCTGGCCGAGGTTCCCTACCTGGCCACCGGCACCTGGAGAGTGCAGGCCGCGGTGAGGCTGGCGGGCGCCGGAGACCGACGCGGTCTGCTCCTGCTGCACCGCCTGGCCACCGACGCCCGGGTCCGTGACGACGCGCGAGTGGAGGCCGCCGGCTTCCTGGTCGAGCACGGAGACGAGCAAGGCGTGGAGTTGCTCCACAACCTCGCCTGCGACAAAAAGCTCCTGGCGCCGGATCGTGCCCTGGCGGTCTCCGTGCTGGCCGGGATCGGCCACGAACGGAGTGCGGACATGCTCGGCAGTCTGGCCGAAAGCGCGAGCACGTCGCCCAGCGTCCGGGTGCGCTCGGCCATGATGCTCGCCATGGTCGACGACGAACGCGGCCCCGACCTGCTCGCGTGCCTGGCCAGGGACATCGACCTGCCCAGCAGGACACGCCTGTGGTCGGCCCTGTGCCTGGCACGCCACGAACCATCACGCGCCGTGGAAACGCTGGCTTTTCTCGCTCACGACAGAACTCTCAAGAGCGCCTGGCGCCTGGCGGCGGTCCGGGAACTGGCCGGCCACGACGCCGAACGTGCCGCCGCTGTCGTCGCCGACCTGGCCGATGACCCCACGGTCAGACGCCGCCACCGCCGAAAGAGCGCCCGGCTGTTGCGCTGAGCCAGCCGCGCCGAGTCACCACGGGTCCAGCGCATGACGGCGCCTGCCGACGGGGGATGCGACCGAGGAGCCGCGTGGAATGCGGGGAGCCATCCCGGAGCCGGGTGACGGGTTGTCCGACGAGCGGATCAGGGGCGGCAGCAAGACCGTGGTGGTGGAGGTCCTGCGTCATACCTCAGATTCGAGCACACCGTCGCCGTCAACCGCGCCTCCACCGGCGGCGATTTCCGCGGGGTGCCGAGCGCCGCCCCGACCGGCCGGTACCGCCGATGGCCGGTACCGCCGCGATCGGGGCGGTTGTGCATCTGCCGGCCACCGCTCATCGAGGAGGGCCGGGGGCTGTCCTCGATGAGCGGTGGCCAGGCCGACGCCCCCTACGTCTGCTGCTGGCCTGGCGGCGGGGGTGGTCGGCGGCTAGCGCAGGTGCCGGGTGAAGAACTGGGCTGCGGCGTCCCCCGCGAACTGGGGGACTCCGGTGTGCCCGCCCATATTGGCGTGCAGCGTCTTCTCCTTGGAACCGAAGGCGTCGAACAGGTCCAGGGTCGCCTGCCGGTCGTTACCTTCGTCGTCCCACTGCAGCAGAACGTGCAGCGGAATGGTGACCTGTCGGGCCTCCTCGAGAATGGCGCGAGGCACGAAACTCCCCGCGAACAGAACGGCGGCCGAGATGCGCGGCTCGACCACCGCCAGCCGGACTCCGATGGAGATCACTCCCCCCGAATACCCGACCGGGCCGCCGATCTCCGGCAGCGACAGGAGGGCGTCCAGGGCGGCCTGCCATTCCGGGACCGCCTGGTCGACCAGCGGGAGGACGAGGGCGTCGATGATCTCGTCGCTGACCGGCTCGCCGGCCTCCATGGCCCGGCGCAGGTCGGCGCGGGCCTGCTCGGCGGCGGGCCAACGGGGCCGGTCGCCGCTTCCGGGGAGCTCGATGGTGGCCGTGGCGAAGCCGTCCGCCGCGGCCTGCTGGGCCCGCGCCACCAGTCGGGGGTACATCCTGCGCAGTCCGAGTGTGGGGTGGCCGAGCAGGATCAGCGGCGCCGGTGCGGATGTGGATGCGGGCGTCCAGAGGATGCCGGGGATCTCGCCGAGAGTGAATTCGCGCTCGAGGACACCGTCGTCGAGACGCTGTTCAGAAGTGAAGTGCATGGTCGTGCCTTTCGGGAGGGCTCAGAAAACGGCGCTCCCGGACGACCTATCGCCCGACCGTGACCCCGGAGGGGAGCACCCATGTCGATATTGCGTTCACGGGTACCACCTCCTCGTTCTCTCGCACGGCCTCCGGAAAAGTAGCAGTGGTCGCTGTGGTCCGCCAACAGGTTTTTTTGCGGAGGTTCCGTGGCCGGATGCCGCCTCACCGCATGGGACACGGTCTCAGTGGTCCGCGCTCGAAGGCCGTTCTGGGCCCGGGTACAGTGAGCGGATTTTCTGGACGGCTGTCCATGTATCATGGACACCTGTCCATGAAGCTTGCAGTAGACGGGAATGACGATGGAAACGACGGCGAATGTCCTGGTCGGCCTGGTAGCCGTCTTGCACGCGTACATCCTGGTTCTGGAGATGTTCCTGTGGGAGAAGGGGCCGGGCCGCAAGCTCTCCGGTTTCGATGCCGACATGGCCCGTGCCACCGCGCCGCTGGCCGCGAACCAGGGCCTCTACAACGGGTTTCTGGCAGCCGGGCTGATCTGGGGCCTGATCGCCGGTGACCCGACCGGATTCAGGGTCCAGGTCTTCTTCCTGGTCTGCGTGCTGGTCGCCGGCGTGTACGGCGGCATCACCGCGAACCGGCGCATCCTGATCGCCCAGGCGCTGCCCGGCGCGCTGGCCCTCGCCGCCGTCCTGGCGGCCCGGTGACAGCTCCCCAGGCAGACCCCCGGGCCGCGCGTACCCGGGCCAGGCTGCGCCAGGCCCTGCTCGACGAGTGCGCGCAGCGCCCGCTGGCGGACGTCAGCGTCGCCGCGCTGGTGCGCCGGGCCGGGGTCGGCCGCGCCACGTTCTACCTCCATTACGGCGACCTGGAGGCGCTGGCCGTCGACGCCTGCGCCGACGTGGTCCGCGACGCGGTGGACGCCCTCCACGCCTGGCGCGGCGCCCCCGATCCCGCAAGCCCGCCACCCGCGCTGGCCGTCTTCTTCACCGGTCTCGTCCCGCACGCCGGCCTCTACCGGAGCCTGCTGCGCCCCGGCGGCGGCGGTCCCCTCGGTCACGTACTCCACGAGGATCTGCGCGCCCGCAGCCACACCGAGCGCACCCTGGCCGGAGCACCACAGCCCGACCTGATCGCCTCGGCCGTGGCCGCGACCTTCGCCGGCGTGCTCGCCGACTGGCTGCACGGGCTCATCGAAGCTACTCCCGACCAGATCACCCACCAGGTCTGGCGCCTGCTCGTCACTCTGCACCGCGCCCGACTGCCCTGAGGCGATGAGAACAAGGGCCGAGCCGAACAGGCACAGCTCGGGGAAGCATCCGTGTCGCCCGTCGTCGACCTCATGACGGTCCGTTAGGCTCGGCCGCCGTACCGGTTTCGATCTTCACGGAGGGCAGGACGTCAAGGATCAATCGCGAACGGCTGGTCAGAACGCTGACATTCTGGCTGCGTCCCGTCTTCGCGTTGCGAGTCATCAACCGATTCCAGAGGATCGTCGGGTTCGACCGCTCGATGGCCCTGGCGTCCAGCGCTCTCACCGCACTGGTTCCGCTCGCGATCCTCGGCAGCGCCGCCCTGAGCGACGTCGTCCACTACGACTCCGCGGACCGGATCATCAAGCGCTACAGCCTCTCCGGGGCGGGCGCCGAGGCAGTCAACTCCCTGCTTTCCCCTGCCGAGAGCACAACCGCGAGTGTGGGCGTCTTCGGGGTGGTGTTCCTGACGATCTCGGTGCTGAGCTTCGCGCGGGCCTCGCAGCGGCTCTTCGAACAGACATGGGAACTCAAGCCGCTCAGCGTGCGCAACACCCGAAACGGCCTGTGGTGGATCCTCACTCTTGGCGTCTACGCAGTGGTCACCGGGTGGCTCGCCGCAGCTCTTGGCGGGGGCCAGCTGGGTTTGGTGACCGCGGCCTGTGAGGCAGCGGTCACCGGCGTGTTCCTGGTCTGGAGCGGGTGGATCCTGTCGGCCAAGCGGATCCCCTGGCCCGAGCTGATCCCTTTCGGTGTCACTGCAGCCGCGCTGACCGCGGCCTACTCGGTGGGCGCAACCCTCTACCTGCCGCGTCTCTTCAACTCCTCCGCCTCACGCTACGGGGCGGTCGGTGCCGTCTTCGCGATGATCTCGGCTCTCTTCGCAGCGATGCTCGTCCTCGTCGCATCGGCTGCCCTGGGACGAGAAGTGCGGGACGAACTCGGCCGGATCCGTCAGGGCCATCGCCCCTCGGACCATGAGGTCCGCCAGCAGTGGGACAGCCTGGTCGAGCAGACACGGTCGCGTTGGCGCACGGCACGGGAACAGGTCTCTCATCGTCGGACCAAGGGTGCGGACCGCTGAGTCACGTCGTTCATGGCAACGCACACCCTGCAGGGCTCACCCTTGGTGGAAGTCCACCCAGGGCTCACCCTTGGCGGAATTCCACAGCTCCCGAATCCAGGGAATAGTAGGCGCCGATGACGCGGGCCCGTCCCTGGGCTTCGAGGGGTTCGAGCATCGAGTCATGGTGCAACTGCTCCACGGTCAGGCGGATCTGCGCCCGGACGGTGTTGTCCACTTGGTCGCCCGGAAGAGGCTTGGCCGCCTCGTAGGCCGGTCGCAGGGCCTCGACGACATCCTCGAGGTGCGCGGGTGCCTCCCGGCCGGCGTTGAGTGTTTCCACCGCGAAGCCGACCGCGCCGCAGAGTTGGTGTCCCATCACGACGAGCAGCGGCGTCAACGCCTCGTCCACTCCGTACTCCACCGCTCCCTGCACCAGGCCGTCGTTGGTGTGGGCCGCGGTACGCACCACGAAGAGATCTCCGATACCGCAGTCGAAGACGATCTCCGGGGGCACGCGCGAATCGATGCACGAGAAGACGGTCGCCATGGGGTCCTGCCCAGCCGCCAGGGCCTCACGACGCGCGACGGTCCCGTGCGGATGGGCGAGCTGCCCGCTGACCCAGCGCCTGTTCCCCTCCAGCAGCCACTGCAGGACGCCCTCGGGCGTGAGTGGGCCGCGCTTCCGGCCGCGATCCGCGGCGGACGCCGTGGACGGTGCACCGTTCCGGGAAGGGACGGCAGGCTCCGTCATGTGGGCGTCTCCTCAAGGAAGGCGGTGCCGTGGCGTGCGACGTCTCAGCAGTGACTCGAACCGCATGGCTGGGTCGGCGGGCCGAGGGCAGCATCGCGACCCGCGCGAACTGCCGACGTTCAGTAAAATCCGTCGGTTCGACGCCCGCGACCCGGACAGACCCCTCCGGGCACCCTTGGGGGAGCCGACCGGGACGGGTACCAAGCCGAACGGTCGTCGGCGCCGGGACGGGGCCTCCGGATGCGGAGCGGTTGTCGTTGTGTTCGGATGCGGGAAGGTGGCAGCGAAGTGCAGTTCGGCTGTTCGGGTGAAAGGGCACCTTCATGGAGATGGCAGGTGCCCGGCCGCTGGCTCGGCTTTCGCTCCTGTGTGCCCTGGCAGCGGTGGCGATCCTGCTCGCGTTCACAGGGGAGGGCGGTCCGCTGATCCTCGTGATCGGGTTGGCGGGCCTGGTGGTGGCGGCGGCGGGGGTGTGGTGGGCGCTGGCGCATCGGGGGGTGGTGCGCTGGGCGGGTGCACTTCTCGCTGTCGCGGCTCCGGCGGCGGTGCTGGTGTTCTATGCCCGGACGGGACTCTGGGTGGTGGCGCTGGAGTCGCTGTTGCTCGGTGGCGCCGCGTTGACCTGCGGGCGGGCGGCTCTGCGCCGGGCGCGGCCTGAGCGGGGCATGGCGGCGATCGCCCGTCCGGCGCCGGTGCGGCCGGTGCTGATCATGAATCCGATGTCCGGGGGCGGCAAGGTGGGGCGTTTCGGGTTGGTGGAGGAAGCTCAGCGGTTGGGCGCGCGGGTGCTCCTGCTGGACACCGCCGTGAGCACCGATGTCGCCGCCTTGGCGCGCCGGGCGGTGGCCGAAGGGGCTGATCTGCTCGGCGTTGCGGGTGGTGACGGCACCCAATCCCTGGTCGCGGCCGTCGCGGCGGCACACGATCTCCCCTTCCTGGTGATCAGCGCCGGGACCCGCAACCACTTCGCCATGGACCTGGGTCTGGACCGTGCCGATCCCACTCGCTGTCTGGACGCGCTCACCGACGGCGAGGAGCTGAGGGTCGACCTCGGCATCGTGGCGGACCGCACCTTCGTCAACACCGTCTCGTTCGGGGCCTACGCGCAGATCGTCCAGAGCCCGGATTACCGCGCCGCCAAAGCCGGCACCGCCCTGAACGCCCTGCCCGATCTGCTGCTCGGTGATCAGGGCGAACGGCTCGACGTCGACGTGGACGGCACCCGGCTGGAATCCCAGCAGGCGCTGCTCGTGAGCAACAACCCGTACGCCGCAGTCGACCCGCTCACCGCCGGCCGCAGACCACGGCTCGACAGGGGCACCCTGGGCGTGCTCGGCATCCGGGTGGACGGGCCGGTCCAAGCGGCCGAGCTGGCTGTGCGCGGAGGCCAGGCAACCGGGCTGCACGTACTGACGGCACACCAGGTCACGGTCCACGCGGCTGCGGAGACCATTCCCGTTGCGGTCGACGGCGAAGCCCTGAACCTGTCGACCCCGGTCACCTGCAGCATCAACGCGGGCGTACTCCGGGTGCGGGTGCCCAGGGGCCGTCCCGGGGCGCCGACGGCCAACCCGCGTCTGAACTGGCGGCACCTCGTCGCCCTGGCCGCCCCCCGGTCGCGGTCGACTCCTGGCAGCGGCAATCGCACCGGGGAGGCAGCCGGCAAGTGAGCCCAGGAACAGGCTGATGCTCAAGATTCGTCACTTCTTGTCGGTGTCGACTGCCGGGGCCGGTGCCGAAGTGGCAGGGGAGCTGCGCGCCAGCAGTTGCTCCACCAGGGTGAGTCGTTCCCGGAGCTGCGGGCGGCGTGTTTCGGGGCCGGCGTCCAGGACGTGCTGCGGCAGCAGCCGGATCCGGTGGAGGGCCAGGGGGACGGTCTGCGCACTGTTGATCACGTCGTCGAGAGCGGTGCGGACGTATCGGTCCCAGTTCGGGACCGGCACGATGAGCCGCAACGTACCCTCGGCGTCGCGGATGTGGCCGACGTCGAGCTCCCGGTCGGCCAGCAGAAGCAAGAGGTCTTCGATGTGGTCCAGGGCCTGCACGGCGGTTGCCGGGTCGTTGATCGCCGGGGACAGACCACGCAGGGCGATGTTCGCCAGCAGCCGAATGCCGATTTCGGGGTCCTGGTCGAAGGTGCGTTCCACTCCTGGTGCCAGGGCTGCCAGAAGTACATCGGATGGAAGCGTGCCTGCGTTGCCTGCATTGCCTGCGTGGACACGCGCCACGGGACGATTCCTGACCAGGAGTTGCCCAGGAGCCTGGCACAGCACGATCAGACAGTCGTGCGCGCGAGCCACCTCCACCAACGTGGGAACGTCGATGCCGCACAGCACTGCCCCATGGCCGGGCCAGGGGACAGGAACCCCGTCGGCCTCGGCCGGCCGGCTGGACCTGGCCGCGTCCGTGTCACCCAGAGGCCGGTCGTAGACGGTGTCGACGACGTGGCGTGTCCGGCTGCTGATCGCATGCAGGCAGGGGCCGAGCTGGATCGACGAGAAGGCACGGCTCTGCAGCGTGTACATGAATGCCAGCGTGACCAGTGCCAGGATCATCGCGATCACCGGGACCGCCATGGAGACTTCCGTTCGGCTGACGATGGTCAGCGCTGCGGCGATGCAGAAGACGAAGACCCCGAGGGAGAAGGCGAACGTGCGCCACACGAGTGGGTCGTCGCGGAACAGGCCCAGCCGCGGGGTGAAGGTCGTCGCGGCCCACTGAACGACCAGGAACAGCAGCGAGAAGATGATGCTGACCAGGCGGGCCGGAGACTGCCGCGGACTGCGCTGAGGTTGGCCACAATCTGCATTCTCGGCCCCCAGCCGGTCGAGCGACAGGCGGGACCGCCGCAGGAGTGGTGCGCGGCCGGACGAGGCGTAAATATGGGCACAAGGGTAGTGAGAAGGGTGTGCCGATGGTGCTCGACCTGATCCTGATCGGTCTGGCCATCACGCTCTACCCCCTGCCGATCATGGCCTTCGTGCTGGTGCTCTCCTCACCCGGCGGCGTCTGGAAGGGGCTGGCGTTCATCCTGGCCTGGTTGGCGTGCCTGGTGGCCGTGATCGCTGCGGTGCTGCTCCTGACCGGCGGGGAGCCGCCCGCGCCCAGGAGCCCGCCCTCCACGGCCGCACTGGCCGCCAAGCTGGCCATCGGCGTCTCCCTGGTCCTGTACGGCGAGCGCCGACGCCGCAGCCGCCGCTCCGCCACTTCCCAGGAGACGGCTCGATCCGCCTCGGACGAGGCCGCGCCGGCATCCCGAGCGCACCAGACGTCCGTGTGGTCGGCCGCCGGGCTCGCTGTACTGCTGCAGCCCTGGGGGATGGTCGCCGCCGCGGCCTCCACGGTCGTGGAGGCGGACCTCACCCACGGCGCGTCCTCCCTCGTCCTGCTGGCCTTCTGCGTCCTCGCCACCGCCAGTCTTCTGACGATGGAACTCCTGATGGTCTTCACACCAACGAGGGCCCAGCAAACGCTGACCGGTCTGCGCTCCTGGCTGGCAGCACACCAGGACCCGGCCATTGTCGCGATCTGCTTGTTCCTCGGTGTCTCGCTGGCAGGCAAGGCCATCTTCGACCTGACACGCTGACCCGAGTCCACACGAAGTGCGGGTCATCACTCCTGCAGGTCTTTCCACCGGTCGACCCAGGGGGCGTCGGCGCCGGGTTGGGCGTAAGCCAGGTTCAGCGCTGCTCCGATGACGCCGAGATGGCTGAAGCCCTGGGGGAAGTTGCCGAGTTGTTCTCCCGTGCCGGGGTCGATTTCCTCGGCCAGCAGTCCCAGGTCGTTGGCGCAGTCCAGGACACGGGTCAGATACGTCTCGGCGGCGTCGGTGCGGCCGGCACGGGCAAGGGCGGAGGCCATCCACAGTGTGCAGAAGACGAAGGTGCCCTCCTCGCCCTCCAGGCCGTCCTCGCCGAGGTAGCGGTAGACGTGGCCGTTGCGCGTCAGTTCGGCTTCGATGCGGTCGATCGTCGCCAGGATCCGGGGGTCGTCGGGCGGTAGGAAGCCCCGCAGGCCCACCTGCAGGGCAGAGGCGTCGAGCTCATCGTGTTCGAATGCCTGCAGGAAGGCACCGGTCTTCGGGTCCACCCCTCGGGTCTCCAGGGCGGTGCGCATCTCCTGGCGCGCGTCCTCCCAGCGCTCGCGCACCCCAGGGTCCTGGGTCAGTGCAGGGTTCAGGTCCAGGATGTGGAGACCGCAGTCCACGGCGAGCCAGGCCATCAACTTGGAGAAGACGAAGTGCCGCCGTCCTCCGCGGATCTCCCAGATCCCGTCGTCGACCTCCTGCCAACGCTTGATGTTCAGTTCCACCACGTCGCACAGGAAGGCGGCACTGCGCGGCGTCAGTGTGTGAGCACCGCGCAGCTTCAGGACGAGGAAGGCCGCAGCCAGCAGTTCGCCGTAGGTGTCGAGCTGGAACTGGTCCCAGGCGCCGTTCCCCACCCGTACCGGGCGCGACCCGCGGTAGCCGTTCAGATGGCCGAGGTCGACCTCATGGAGCAGCCGCTCCCCGCCGATGCCGTACATGATCTGCAGGTCCTCGGCCCGGCCGGCGGTGGTGCGCAGCAGCCAGTCCGCGAAGTGCTGGGCCTCTTCCAAGTAACCGATGGCGCCAAGAGCCGCGAGCATCGCTGCCGAGTCACGCAGCCAGGTGTAGCGGTAGTCCCAGTTGCGCTCGCCGCCGATCTCCTCGGGCAGCGAGGTGGTGGGCGCCGCGGCGAGGGCACCGGTCTCGTCGTAGATGAGCCCCTTGAGGACCAGGGCGCTGCGCACCAAGGCGTCGCGGTGCGGGCCTTGGTAGGTGCACCGGGCGGCCCAGTTGGTCCAGAAGGCGACGGTCTCCGCCAATCGGCCGCTCAGGTCCGTGGGGGAGAGCCTGCGAACGGTCAGCGCCCCGGCCGCCGCGTAGGTGAGGGCGACGTAGGCCACCTGCCCCTGGGCCACGTTCGCACGGGACGTGCACATGCCGGTCCCGTCGGTGGACAGCGCCCCCAGTTCGCTCTGCAGGAGCAGGGAGTCGGGGCCACCGGTGACCACGGCCAGGTCCTCGCCCGGGAGTTCGATGAAGGGAGTGGTGAGCCCGTACTCGAATCTGGGGGCGAACTCCAGCAGCAGTTCCACGGTGCCTGTCTCGCCGCGCACGGTGCGCAGGAGCAGCCCGTCCGGCGGTCGGCGCTCGACGCGGCCCGGGCGGGTGAGGTCCTCGCGTACTGGCAGACAGTCGGTGACCGTCACAGCGCCGGTGGCGGTCTCGAAGCGGGTTTCCAGGACGTTGGTGTCCGGCAGGTAGCGCCGCGTGGTGGTGTACTCCGCGACCGGGGCGATGCGAAAGTAACCGCCTCGTTCGCGGTCCAGGATCCGGGCGAAGACCGAGCGCTGGTCGAAGCGGTGGAAGCACGCCCACTCCACGGACGCGTCGCGGCCGACCAGAGCCACCGAGTGGCAGTCGCTGAGGAACGCGTAGTCGGAGATCGGGGGGAAGCCTGTCTCGGTCATGTCGATTCCTTTGCGCGATGGTCCGGCGGAAGGACATTTCTCGGGGGAGTGGATTCACGGGGCGAGCGATGGTCAAGCGGTGAAGTCGAGGATCACCTTGATGTCGTCCGGGTCCCGTTGCAGTGCTCGGACGATGTCGTGGGGAGCGAAGCGCCGTGTCACCAGTCCCTCAAGCCAGCCCCGGTCCGCCCGGCTGAGTGCTCTGGCGGCCAGGTAGTAGTGGCGGCGGTTGGCGTTGACGGAGCCGAAGAGCGCGAGGTTGCGCAGGACGGCGGTGGTGGCGAGCCCGCTCTCGATGCCGCCGGCGGAGCGGTCGGTCAGCGACCCGACGCCGGTCAGGCACACGATGCCGCCGGGCGCCGCCGCCTCGGCGGACTGCCGGATCAGCGCGGGCACCCCGGTGCACTCCACGACGATGTCCGGACTCAGCCCCAGGTCCGCCACCGCCCCGTTGTGATAGCGAGCCCCGAGTGCCTCGACGAGCACGGGTTTGGGGCCACCCGTGACCCGGTCCATCACGTGAACCTCGAGCCCCCGCTGCCGAGCCAGCAGGGCAGCCAGCAGCCCGATCGGGCCGGCCCCCACCACCAGCACGGTGCGCGGGTCCCAGAACGTCCGGTGGCCGATGGCGTAGATGTGCTCCCACGCCTTGGCCACCACCGAGGCCGGCTCCAGCAGAACCCCCAGCACGCCCAGCTCCGGGTCCACCTTGACCAGGTAGTCGGGATCGCTGCGCCAGCGTTCGGCCATGAAACCGTCACGCTCCTTGATTCCATGCTCGGTGTACAGGCCGTTGGAGCACATGTCCCACTCACCGACCGCGCAGTTCGGGCACGGCAGCGGATCCGGCCGTCGCACGATGCCCACCACGAGGTCACCCACGGTCGGGCCACCCGCTGCGGCGTGGGCCACGCGGCCCAGTGACTCGTGCCCCAGGATCAGCCGGTCCTTGCCCGGCGGGGCGAACCCGTACTCGCCCCGCGCGATCTCGGCGTCCGTGCCGCACACCCCGACCGCGAGCGACTCCACCACGACCGACCCCAGCTCGGCCCCCGGCTCCGCGATGTCCGACAGCTCCACCGATCCGCTCTTTCCGGGTATCACCGTCACCGCGTGCATGGGCCGCCTCGATTCGCCTACCAATTCGCCGACTCGCCGAATTCCTCAGGAACCTGACTCAACCGCTTCGCGGAACCGGCCGACTCCGCAGCTGGTGGCCGCAGATGACAGCGGCCCGCTGGCCCCACGCTTCCGACGGAGCTTCGCGTTCGCTTGGCCGGGTGCGCCGTAGTCGCAGGGTCCGTGAAATCTCCGGAGTGAGGATTTCTGGACGTGGCCCGGCCTGGCGGGCACGACAGACAACGAGGTGTGACTGCGGCATCACCTGGATCGCCGTTCCCACGCCTCCACGATTCACGCTACGCCTCAACACGTCCGTCGTCGCGCTATCGGGCCCGTACCCCTGGTCGCCAGGCGGGCACCCACGGTCACCGACCTTTGTGGTGCGCGAGGAGGAACGGCGCCCCGCACGCGCGCCCCGAGTTGTCTGCGGGCGACATGCTCAGCTGGTTTGGTCTCCTGTGTGGGCTTGGTGCTGGGCGGCGCCTTGTGGGGCGGTCATGTCGAGCAGGAGGACGGCGTCGTGGTCGGGGGTTCCGGGTTCGGCGGTGTAAACGCCGAGGCGGTGGCCGGGGGTGCCTTCGAGGGCCATGCCCTGGAAGGCGAGGGTGAGGGTGCCTACGGTGGGGTGTCGGAACGTCTTGGTGGTGTTCTTGCGGCCGGTGACCTCGTAGCGTTCCCATAGTCCGGCGAAGTCGGGGCTCTTGAGGAGTAGTTCGCCGACGAGGTGGGTGAGGTCGGGGGCATCGGGGTCGGTGCCGGCGAGGGCGCGTAGGCGGGCGACGCAGCCGCGGATCTGGTTGTCCCAGTTGGGGAAGACCTGGTGGGCGGCGGGGTGCAGGAACAGGTAGCGGGCGAGGTTGCGCTGGGTGGCGGGCCAGTCCTCCATCCCGGCGTACAGGGCAAGGCCGCCGGGGTTGTGGGCGAGGAGGTCCATGCTGCGGCTGACGACGTAGGCGGGATTCGGGCGGACGGCTTCGAGCAGCAGTCTCAGGTGGGGGCGCACGGTGCGGCTGGGTGCGGCGGCGGGCTGTCCGCCGTAGCGTGCGGCGCGCACGGCCAGGTCGCGTAGGTGCTGGTGTTCGGCGTCGTCGAGTTGGAGTGCGCGGGCGAGGGCGTCGACGACGGCGGGGCTGGGGCGGGTTTCCTTGCCGCGTTCCAGGCGGGTGTAGTAGTCGATGCTGACTCCGGCGAGCGTGGCCAGTTCCTCGCGTCGCAGCCCGGGGGTGCGGCGTACGCCGGGTCCGGGGGTCAGGCCGGCGGACTGGGGGCTGGTCTGGGTGCGGCGGGCGCGCAGGAAGCGTCCCAGTTCCTCGCCGCTGCTGTGCTGCTCGGGTGCCATGGCCCCATTTTCCCTCGGCCGCCACCGCGACACGCGGGTCCAGGGGGCCCTGTCATGCCCCCGCTCGCCGTTCCCTGGCAGATCCCGGTCTGCCTGGCAGGGCGGCGCTGGGGCAGGCTCGAAGGTGCGCAGCGATGACCGTCGCCACACGGCGGCCCGCTCCCGGCAGCGCATCGCGCACGGCTGGCGGACCAGCCGCGCTCAGGTGACGGTGAACCGGGGCCGCCCCTCTGGGCACGGTCTCGCTGACGGACCCGAGAGGAGCGAGCATGGCGGACTGGGACGGTTCTGACCTGAAGAGGGTCGGTGCGGCCGAGGAACTGGACCTGTCGTCGCGGCGGGCGGACGGCTCGCTGCGGGCACCGGTGACGATGTGGGTGGTCCGCGCGGGCGATCACCTGTATGTGCGCTCGGTCAAGGGCACCGCGGGGCCCTGGTACCGGGGTGTGCAGTCCCGCCGCCAGGGCCGCATCCAGGTCGGCGGGGTGGAGCGAGACGTCGCCTTCGGCGTCGCCCCCGCCCGCGCCTACATCGACGAACTGATGCCGCACATCCTGGACGGCTCGATCCGCCCCGGACGCGTCTTCGACCGCACCCTGCCCCTGGAAGACATCGCCGAGGGCTACCAGGCGATGAACGATCGCACCAGCCTCAAGGTGGCGATCCGCCCGTGACCGCCCCCGGATCCAACGACCAGGCCGCCGCCACCCACGAGCGGCTATTGCCCGGCCACGTATCCACTGGAAGGCCGGTCCACCACCACTCCCGTCACCCGGATGGCGCAGGGCCTGGCGGTGCAGAAGCAGATCGTCGGCGGCCAGGCCGTGGACGCGACCTTGCTGCTGCCACCGACTTCCCTGTCGGGGAATGACCATCCGCACTACAGCAGCCCGCCACCTGAACAGGAGAGCAACGATGCAGCACGTCAGCCTCGGAGACCTGGACGTCGCCCGGATCGGACTCGGTGCGATGGGGATGTCCCACGGTTACACCGGTGCCGGAACCGACGATGAGCAGTCGATCCGTACCATCCACCGTGCCCTGGAGCTGGGTGTCACCTTCATCGACACTGCCGAGGTGTACGGTCCCTACACCAACGAGGAACTGATCGGCCGCGCTCTCAAGGGGCGCCGGGACCAGGTGGTGCTGGCCACGAAGTTCGGACTGATCTCTTACACAGGTCGGCAGGGCGCGGACAGCAGCCCGGACAGCATTCGCACCGCGGTGGAGGGCTCGCTCAAGCGCCTGGGCACCGACCACATCGACCTGTACTACCAACACCGGGTGGACCCCGGCACGTCGATCAAGGAGACCGTCGGCGCGCTGGCCGAGCTGGTCGCGGAGGGCAAGATCGGGCACATCGGCCTGTCCGAGGCCGGGCCCGACACCATCCGCCGCGCGCATGCGGTGCATCCGGTGACCGCGGTCCAATCCGAGTACTCGCTGTTCACCCGTGATCCCGCGGCCCGGGTGCTGCCGGTGCTGCGCGAACTGGGCATCGGCTTCGTCCCGTTCTCGCCCCTGGGACGCGGGTTCCTGACCGGCACGATCCGCTCCACCGAGCAGTTCGATCCCACCGACTTCCGCGCCGACAACCCGCGGTTCAGCGGCGAGAACTTCCAGCACAACCTGCGCCTGGCCGACGAGGTCGCCGCCGTCGCCGCCCAGACAGGGGCAACCCCTGCCCAGGTCGCCCTGGCCTGGCTGCTGGCCCAGGGCGAGAACATCGCCCCCATCCCCGGAACCCGGCGCGTGGCCCGGCTGGAGGAGAACGCCGCAGCCGACGCAGTCCGGCTGACCGAGGAGCAGCTCGCCAGGCTGACCAGCCTGCCCCCAGCGGCCGGCGACACCCACAACGCGGCCCAGATGCGCATGATGGAGCGCTGAGCCTGCCGCAGTCACACGTGCCCTCCGTCTGAGAGCGAGGAGCACCCCGTGGCGTTCGTCAAGGCGCAGCCGACCGCGCTGATCGGCACCCGCGACGGCACCGCGCCCGACGCCGACGGCCCCGGGACCACCTGGCTGGAGCACATCACCGACCAGCGGTACAAGGCCGAACGCACCCGCAGCCACTGACCGCCGAACGCACCCGACCATCACTGATGCCAGGAGGCACAGCACCATGGACCTGACCCTGAACAATGGCATCCGGATGCCGGCCCTCGGCTTCGGGGTGTTCCAGACGCCCCAGGACGTCACCACGGACTCCGTGGACGCGGCGCTCAAGACCGGGTACCGGCTCATCGACACCGCCGCCGCCTACGGCAACGAACGCGAAGTCGGCGAAGCCATCCGCCGCTCCGGCCTGGACCGCGACGAGGTGTTCATCGAGACCAAGGTGTGGATCAGCGACTTCGGCTACGACCAGACACTGCACGCCTTTGACAAGAGCGCCGGCAAGCTCGGTGTCGACCGGATCGACCTCCTCATCCTCCACCAGGCCCTGCCTGGCCGGTTCGACCTCACCAAGGACGCCTATCGGGCACTGGAGACCCTCCTGGCCGATGGACGGGTCCGCGCGATCGGGGTCAGCAACTTCATGCCCGACCACCTCGACGCCCTGCTGCAGCACGCCACCGTGGTCCCCGCGGTGAACCAGATCGAGGCCCACCCCTACTTCACCCAGCCCGATGTCCAGGCCGCGAACGCTGCTCACGGCATCCTGACACAGGCATGGTCGCCGATCGGTGGCATCACCAGCTACCGCGGCAGCGCAACCAGCACCAGCACCTTCGACGACCCCACCATCGCCGCCGTCGCCACCACCCACGGCAGGACCCCTGCCCAGGTCATGATCCGCTGGCACCTCCAGGAAGGGCGCTCCGCCATTCCGAAGTCCGTACGGCCCGAGCGAATCGCCGAGAACTTCGGCGTCTTCGACTTCGAACTCACGGCCGACGAGCTTGCGACCCTCGACGCGCTCGACACCGGCGTACGCGGCGGACCCGAACCCAAGGACATCACCCTGGAGACCTTCGGCCGGAACATCCCCGAAGCCTGAACAGCAGCAGCATCTCCGGACATCACCCTGGAACACGCCCCTCTGGAATGCGATCGCTCCACCGGCTCAACTGTCGGACGGGGTCCGCAATCGAGCCGGCTGACCAGCGAGAACTTAAGTCTGCGGAGAGTGAACGAGCCGTGCGCGCTCACCTCATGGTCGGGTGGCTCCTGGTGTCAGCGCCGCTACCCTTCGCGGCTGTTCTGGTGACTCTCGGCCCGGGTGTTGGCGTTGTGGTTCTCCACGCTGTGAGGTTCGCTGTTGACCGATGCGTTCAGCAGATCGACGCCCGTCAACGGATGCAAGTTGTTCAGGGTGCCATCGGCAACACCGGCATGTGCACTGGGGGTGATCAGGGCAGCCACCACTCCCGTGGCAAGGGAAGCAACCGCAAGCATCATTCGTTTCTTCATGCCTACTCAACCGGCAACCACGTGTGCCGGTCACGGCACAGTTCACAGTCGGCCGAATCCACTGGGTGGCGCCGTGCCTCAGCTCGGCAGCGGCTGTGCTGGCGTCCTCACTGTCACCGCAGGTCAGAGCGCTCGGGCCGCCTGCCCGGGGTCGTGGCCCTGCCCGAGGTCCTGGCCCTGCTCGGGCCGGGGCCGCTGATCGCGCGTACACCCGGGGCGGCACTGGCGACGTGCTCGTGCTTCGCCGCGCTGATCCTGCGGGGGTCAGGCTGCCTTGAGCGGGGTGCTGTCGTAGTACCAGCGGAATGGTCGCGCCTGGTCGTCGTAGGCGAGGGTGAATTCGCGGATCTGCTCGACGAGGTCCTGGCGGGAGTTGAACTCGCCTCGGCGCAGGAGTCGGCGGGCCAGGATCGAGAAGAACATCTCCACCTGGTTCAGCCAGGAGGCGCGCTTGGGGGTGTGGTGGACGACGAGGCGCGGGTGCTTGGCCAGCCAGGACCGGGTCGCGTTCGAGGTGTGCGAGGAGCCGTTGTCCAGGATCAGGTGGATCGTCGAATCCGCTGGGACAGCGTGCTCCAGCCATCGCAGGAAGGCGATGAAGGTGACCGAGTCGTTGCGCGTGATGTCCTCGACCGGACTACCGAGCCCGGTGGGCGATGGAGGTAGAGAGCGCAGACCTCGGCGGCTTTCGCGTAGAAGCCGAGTCCTCAGGGCGGGTGAGCCCGCCAGCGGCGCACGGTGTCCAGGTACAGCCGGAGCGTGCGGGCGATGACGGCGTTCGCGGTGCCATGTGCGCCGGCCAGGTCGACATGCGCTCGCTGCACCCGCCGCAGCGGCGCCGTTCGCGGGCTCGCCAGTTCTCGTAATAACGCGAGCTGGTCACTGTTCCAGAGCACCGCGAACGGACTGGACGACGTCATCCCTCACCTTCCCGAGCTTCTTGATCGCCACGAAGGGTAACGCTGCTGACCTGCGCTGGAGCGGTCGATGCCGGGCCGGGTTGGCAGGAAGTCCCGGTGTCCATGGATGCGGAGGCGCTGGCGATGACCGAATCGAGCCTGCCTCGGGTGTGCGTGAGATCGACGATGTGCTGGTCGATGTGACCGCGCTCCACAGCCAGGCGGTCGAGGAGTTCGGGTGTGGCCTTGCCGTCGATGACGCAGGGCGTGAGCTCGGCGATGATCTTGCTCGACAGACCGGCGGTGAACAGCTCCCGGACCAGGAGGATCCGGGCGACCGCGGTTTCCGGGTAGTGGCGCTGGCCGGAATTGCTTCGCTCGGCGGTGAGCAGGTTCTGCTCCTCGTAGTACCGCAGGGCCCGGGTGCTGACGCCTGTGCGGCGTGCGAGTTCCCCAATACGCATTCCGAGCTCCATGTGATCTACGCCATAACAACTTGCCTTTGACGTCAACGTCAAGTTTTAGCGTAGCTGACATGACCCCGGGGTTTTCGCTGGATACGTCACGGATCAACGCCGCACGCATCCTCAACGTCAAGACCACCTGACCCGCCACCCGCACCACACTGGAAAGAAGCACGCACATGACCCCCCACCAGACGACCGGCCTCACCGGCCCCGCTCCGACCCCGACCGTGACGGTCAAGCCGATCGTGCTGCCCGCCCCCCAGCGCGGCCAGGACCTGCACGTACGCGTTTCCGCACCGCTCACTGGCACACGCCTGCCGATCGTGCTCTTCGCACACGGATTCGGCTCCGACCTGGACGGCTACGCACCGCTGGTCGACCACTGGGCCTCTCATGGCTTCGTGGTGATCCAAGCCACGCATCTCGACTCCAAGCGGGTCGCCATCGCCGCAGACGACTCCCGCAGGCCGCACCTGTGGCGCTACCGCGTGCAGGACATGAAGCGCATCCTGGATGAGCTCAAGCTGCTGGAGGCATCCGTGCCCGGCCTCCCCGGCCGGGTCGACCACAGCCGCATCGTCGCAGCGGGTCACTCCTTCGGAGGCCAGACCGCGGGCATTCTGGTAGGTCTGCGCGTCACCGACCCCCAGACCGGCACCGCCGACGACCTGTCCGACTACCGGGTCATGGCC